>NTKF01000014.1 GCA_002457295.1 Flavobacteriales bacterium MED-G22 | reverse complement strand
TTGGGATCAAAGATGATATCTTCAGGTGGAAAATGCACTTGATCCACCAATAAATCATAGGATCGTTTACAAATTTCAATCCGTCGATCTAGATTGTCAGCCTGACCCTCTTCATCAAAAGCCATAATGATTAGAGCAGCTCCGTATTGTTTAATTTTTCGAGCTTGGTTTAGAAATACTTCTTCCCCTTCTTTTAAACTAATCGAATTAACTATCCCTTTTCCTTGAATGGTTTTAAGACCAGCCTCTAAGATTTCCCATTTTGAGCTATCTATCATCACCGGCACACGAGCAATATCAGGCTCTGCGGCTATTAGATTGAGAAAAGTGGTCATCGACTCCACTCCATCAATCATCCCTTCATCCATGTTGATGTCAATGATTTGAGCACCTCCTTCAACTTGTTCTCTTGCAATTTCTAGCGCTTGATCATATTCATTGTTCTCAATTAATCTTAAAAACTTTCTTGAACCTGTGACATTAGTTCGCTCCCCCACATTGACAAAATTGGTTTCATTTGTTATGATGAGAGGTTCTAAACCTGACAGACACAAAGGTTTTTTTTTAGGAAGCATCAACAGTTAGATTTATTTTTCTTGGGCTAGAATTAGCAGTTATTGCAACAATTTTAGCAATATGTTCAGGGGTGGTGCCACAACAACCACCAATAATATTGACCAAATTCTGATCTAAATAGCGTTGGATCTGATTTTGCATTTCATCTGGGCTTTGATCATATTCTCCAAAAGCATTAGGAAGCCCTGCATTGGGATGAGCAGAGATAAAAGAATTTGAAATCATTGAAAGTTCTTTCACATAGGGCAACAATTGATCAGCGCCAAGGGCGCAATTAAAACCAATGCTTAATAAATCCATATGTTGTAATGAAATATAAAATGCGCCCACCGTTTGGCCTGAAAGTGTTCTACCACTTGCATCAGTGATGGTACCACTGAGCATAACAGGCACTTCCCATTGTTGTTGCTCTTTAATTTGTGAAACAGCAAACAAGGCTGCTTTCGCATTAAGGGTGTCAAACACGGTTTCGATTAAAAGAAGATCAACACCTCCTTCTTTCAAGCCTACAATTTGTTCTGAATAAGCTAAAACTAATTCATCAAAATCTACAGCCCTAAAACCAGGTTGATTAACATCTGGCGACATGCTTGCAGTCTTATTGGTTGGCCCTATAGATCCAGCTACAAACCGAGGCTTTTTTGGATTTAGTATATTGTATTCATTGGCTACTTCTTTAGCAATTTTAGCACTTTCATAATTTATTTTATGAACCCATTCCTCAAGTCCATAATCAGACATCCCAATACTGGTTGATGAAAATGTATTGGTTTCTATAATATCTGCTCCTACTTCTAAATAGGCTCTATGAACTCCTTTAATAATCTCAGGTTGAGTTACTGACAATAAATCATTGTTGCCAAGCAGAGGCATAGGATGATCTTTTAATTCTAAACCCCTGTAGTCTTCTTCCTTTAGTTTGTGACTTTGGATCATAGTACCCATGGCCCCATCTAAAACAAGAATTCTTTCTTTTATTATTTCCCTTATTTTGTTCATTACACATTTAATGCTTGTTCTACATCATGCCACAAATCATCAATATGTTCTAACCCCACTGAAAGCCTTATTAACCCTGGAGTAATCCCAACAAGAAGTCGTTCCTCAACGGATAATTTACTATGTGTTGATGAAGCCGGGTGGGTGACAATACTCCTAGAATCTCCAAGATTTGAGGTGATTGAACACATTTTTAAGTTGTCAATAAACTGGATCGCTTTTTCTTCTCCTCCTAAAATTTCAAAAGCAATTACGTTGCCACCCTGTCGCATTTGCTTTTTTGCAATTTTAAATTGTGGATGGGATTTTAAAAAAGGGTATTTGACATAATTAATCTTAGTGTGTTTTTCTAATCGTTCTGCAATTGAAAGTGCATTAGAGCAATGTCGATCAATACGTACCGCCAAGGTTTCTAAACTTTTAGATAAAATCCAAGAATTAAAGGGAGACAATGAGGGCCCAGTATTTCTCGCAAATAAATAGATTTCTTGGACTAAAGAAACAGAACCAACTGTAACTCCTCCCAAAACACGGCCTTGCCCATCAATCAACTTAGTGGCCGAATGGATAACTAAATCTGCTCCAAAACGAATAGGTTGCTGCAAATAGGGTGTGGCAAAACAATTGTCCACAACATAAATTAAATTATGTTTTTTTGCCAAATCGCCAAGAAGTTGTAAATCAATGATGTCAACGCCAGGATTGGTTGGTGATTCTACATAAAGTATTTTTGTAGTTGGTTGTATTAGATCGCCAATTTTATTGATCTGATCCCATTCAAAATAAGATGTATTAATGTCCCACTTAGGGAAATATTTGTTGAACAGAGCATAGGTAGAACCAAAAATGGAACGTGAAGAAAGAATATGATCTCCTGCCTTCAGCAAAGCCGCAAATGTGGAATATACTGCAGCCATTCCTGATGCAAAGGCAACTCCCCTTTGAGCACCTTCCATCAAGCAAACTTTTTCAATAAACTCATCATTATTAGGATTGGTGAACCGACTATAAATATTGCGTTGTTTTTCTTCAGCAAAAGAGGCACGCATGTCTTCTGCATCTTCAAAAACAAAACTGGAGGTGAGATGCATTGGAGTAGAATGTTCTAAAAAATCTGAGCGATCCATTTGGGTATGAATGGCTTGCGTCTCAACTTTTCTTTTCATATCGGTTTTCCATTTAATACAACTTTATGGGTGATAGAGGCGGTAGCCTCAAGGGTCTTTGAGACTGAACAATATTTTTCAAAAGAAAGGTCAGCTGCACGTTGAACTTTTTCAGCTGGCAAATTTCCTTCTATATATATCACTATTGTTATGGTATGAAAAAGTGCTGGAACCTCATCTGATTTTCGAAAACCTTCCACCTCCATTTTCAACACTTCTGGATTCAGTTTTTGCTTTTTCAAAATATAGATAATGTCGATGCTACTGCACCCTGCGAGTCCCATCAAAAGCGTTTCCATCGGACTAACACCTTGAACAAAACCTTCTTCTTTGGTCTTGTTATCCATCACTATTTCATGACCTCTATCATTGGTAGCTTTAAAAAGATAATCGTCATTAATTCTTTTTAGGTTAATTTTCATTATGGCTTTTTTAGTTGGGTTAAAAAATTTGTTTTAAAATTTGAGACATTTTTTGGTTTTCAATAAGAAATGCATCATGCCCATGAATGGAATCAATTTCGTGAAACGAAATATTGTTTTTGAAGGCTTTCACTTTGTTGTAAGTTTTTTGATCCTCATGAGGGGTAAAAAAAAGATCAGTATCAATGGATATCAAATGAATAGAAGCTGAAATTTTAGATACTATTTTTTTAAAGCTTGCATTATCACGGGTTATATTAATTGATGACAATAAATGATTCATCATTATGTAGGCCTTTAAGTCAAACCGGTTAGCCAATTTTAACCCATGATGCAATAGCCAGCTTTCTACATTATAAATATTCAATTCTTGATTCATACTTCTCGAAAAGCGAAAATCCAAAGAATGAGGTGTTCTGTAGGTTAACATGGCATGAATTCTAGCGTCTTCGAGGGGCTTAGATGAATTTTCTAAAATTCTTCTTTGCAAAAAAGTATTTGCTATAATCCAGTCTGATGCTTTCCAATCAGCTGCAACTGGAATTAAGTATTGGGCTAAATCAGGATAAAGAGCCGCCATTTCCCACGCAATTCCACCCCCAATAGAACCTCCAATATTTGCAAAAAGCGAAGTGATTCCTAGATGGTCTAATCCCAAAAAAAATAATTTGGCAATATCACCCGTGTGAAAATCTTCGTAATTGTCATAAAGACTATTCGCCACTCCATTTCCAGGAATATTGAAAGCTATAATAGCATATTTGTCTGTATCAATTGATAATCTAGGTCCCACCATTTCAGACCACCACCCCTTCTCTCCACAAACACTGGAGTCTCCCGTGAGTGAATGATTAACTAATACTACTGGGGCAGTTTTATAGTCAGCTCCAAAATGTTCGTAGTGTAAAGGAAATTGACTATAAAACGTACCCGAATGAGTAGTAAAGTTTGTTAGAGTAAGGGTCTTTAGATTGGCCATTAAGCAATTTAAAGCGTTTCAAAAGCCTGCTCTAAATCAGCTTTTAAATCTTCAAGAGCTTCAATTCCAACAGAAAGTCGCACTAAATCTTTTGTCACACCAGTGCTAGCTTGCTCTTCTTCATTTAATTGTTGGTGAGTTGTGCTGGCAGGATGAATGATTAAGGATTTTGTGTCACCAATATTGGCTAAAAGAGAGAAAATCTTTGTGTTATCAGCTACTTTTTTAGCTGCTTCAAACCCTTTTTTCAATCCAAAAGTCAAGATACCGCTTTTCCCTTTTGGTAAATACTCATTGGCTAAAGCATTATATTTTGATGATTTTAATCCAGGATAGTTTACCCATGCTACTTCTTCACGCTCTACAAGCCATTCGGCAAGTTCTTGAGCATTAGAAGAGTGTTGAGCCATTCTAACCTGTAGGGTCTCTAGCCCCTGCAAAACCTGAAAACTGTTAAATGGACTAGGCGCACTTCCTAAGTCTCTAAGACCCTCCACGCGGACTCTAGCAATAAATGCAATAGCACCCAGTGCTTCATGATAATTCAATCCATGATAACTAGGTGAAGGAGTTGTGAACTCTGGAAACTGTCCATTACCCCAATCAAAAGTTCCCGCGTCTATTATTATACCTCCCATGCTTGTTCCATTTCCTGAAATGTATTTTGTCAACGAATGAATGACAATATTTGCTCCATGTGCAATGGGATTCAATAAGGCGGGAGTGGCAACAGTATTATCAACCACAAAAGGTACTTTTGCTTTTTTGGCATTGGCTGATATCGCTTTGAGGTCTAACACATCCAATTTTGGATTCCCTAGAGACTCTGCAAAAAAAGCTCTTGTATTTTCTTGCACTGCTTTAGAAAAGTTTTCTGGATCATCTGGATCAATGAAAGTTGTTGTAATGCCAAAACGGGGCAGTGTGTTGCTTAATAAATTATAGGTCCCCCCATATAGACTGTTTGATGCAACTATGTGATCACCCGTTTTTAAAAACATCATTAGGGTTGTTGCTATAGCTGCTGTTCCTGAGGCTGTTGCTACCGCAGCTACTCCTCCTTCTAGAGCTGCTAATCGTTGTTCTAGCACATCATTAGTAGGATTATTTAGACGTGTGTAAATGTATCCTGGTTCTGCTAATGAAAACAAATTTGCTGCATGATCAGAATCGTTGAATACAAAAGAGGTTGATTGATAAATCGGAACTGCTCTAGTCCCCTGCGTTTGTTTAGTGTTGTGCCCTGCATGTAGGGCAGCTGTTTCTAATTGTTGGCTCATAATTTTAAAGTTTTTTTAATTAATGAAATGTGATCTAATTTTTCCCAAGTGAACAATTCCACTTGTTTTTCTATTTTCCCATTATAGGGAGATTCAAAAACCTTTGTTAAGGTTTTAGGGGTTCTACCCATATGCCCATAGGCAGCAGTTTCTTCATAAATTGGGTTTCTTAATTTTAACCGTTGTTCAATGGCATAGGGGCGCATATCAAAGAGAGGTGCCACTTGTTTAGCAATTTCTCCATCAGTTAATGACAATTTTGATGTTCCAAAAGTATTGAGCAAAATAGAAGTGGGTTCAACCACTCCAATAGCATAACTTAGTTGTAAAAGCACTTCATCTGCAACACCAGCCGCAACTAAATTTTTTGCCATATGCCGTGCAGCGTAGGCGGCACTTCGGTCTACTTTACTAGGATCTTTTCCACTAAAAGCGCCACCTCCGTGAGCACCTTTTCCTCCATAGGTGTCGACAATAATTTTTCTTCCTGTAAGACCAGTATCTCCGTGGGGCCCGCCAATTACAAACTTTCCTGTTGGATTGACATGATAGACAATATCATCACCAAATAGTTTTTGAATCGATTCAGGTAATTGATTAATTACCCGGGGAATAAGTATGTTTATGATGTCGGCTTTAATTTTAGACAACATTTTTTCATCCTCTTTGTCAAAAGGATCATGTTGTGTTGATACTACAATGGTATCAATCCGTTTAGGTTTATGATGCTCATCATATTCTATAGTAACCTGAGATTTAGCATCTGGACGTAAATAGTTGACCACTTTATTTTCACGCCGTAAAGCAGCAAGTTCGATCAAAATTTTGTGTGATAGCTCTAAGGCCAGAGGAATATAATTGTCTGTCTCGTTAGTGGCATAGCCAAACATAATCCCTTGATCACCTGCCCCCTGCGCTTCTTTTTTAGCTCGATCAACGCCTTGATTAATATCTTGAGATTGTTCGTGAATTAGTGACATCACACCGCAGGAATCTCCACTAAACTGATATGCCCCTTTGGTGTAGCCTATTCTATTAATTGTATCTCTAGCAATCTGTTGAACATCTAAATAAGTGTTGCTTTTGACTTCTCCCGCGAGAATGACTTGCCCAGTTGTGACCAACGTTTCGCAGGCCACCTTGCTTTCTGAATCAAAAGCTAAAAAGTTATCTAAAAGGGCATCACTTATTTGATCAGCGACCTTATCAGGGTGACCTTCGCTCACTGATTCAGAGGTAAAAAAATATGACATTTAAAAGTTGCTTTTACAGGAAGGATTCATTTAAAGCAACACTGCTTTAGCAATTTTTTATCGAGGTTGCAATCAGTCAAATCCTTCCTCGTTAGTGGGAACAAAAGTACATTTTTTTTTATTATTTAAAAATTTAACTCATTTTTTTTTAGCTCCAATTAAAATTTATATTTAAAACATTATCAATTTAAAGCACAAAACCCTATTTTGCATTTTAATAAAACCCTTTCAATGCACATTGCTATTGCTGGAAATATTGGTGCTGGAAAAACGAGCCTTACTGAGTTATTAGCTAAGCACTATAAGTGGGAAGCACATTATGAAGATGTGATTGACAATCCTTATTTAGATGATTTTTATGATCAAATGGAAAGATGGTCATTCAATCTTCAAATCTATTTCTTACGTCGTCGTTTTCAACAGTTACTCCAATTCAAACAAAATAAAAGAGTGGTAATTCAAGACCGTACAATTTATGAGGATGCACATATTTTTGCACCCAACTTAAATGCAATGGGGTTACTAAATCAGAGAGATTTTGAAAATTATATTGGTATTTTTCAATTGATGGAATCTTTAATAAAAGGGCCAGACCTTCTTATCTATTTAAGAAGTTCTATTCCGAATTTGGTCCATAAGATTCACAAAAGGGGACGGCATTACGAAAATTCAATTAGTATCGATTATCTCAGTCGGCTAAACGAGCGCTACGAGGCATGGGTAAGCAATTATAGTGGGAATATGCTTATTGTTGATGTTGATGATTTAGATTTTGTCGAAAATAAAGAAGACTTAGGAAAAGTAACCGAAATGGTTGACAGAAAGATTAATGGTCTTCTTGAATAAGAGATTGTTTATTTCCTTTAATCTCAGCCTCAGAATCTAGTTTTTCAGTTAAACTAACTTGCTCTTTTTCTAATACAATCTCCTTTTGGACAGAAGGGCTAAGAATTGCCATCGATTCGCTATCGTGGTTTCCAAGAATAGGAGCTATAACTAACCCAATCAAACAAGTGAGTTTAATTAATATATTCATTGAGGGGCCTGAAGTATCTTTAAATGGGTCGCCTACTGTATCTCCAGTTACCGCCGCTTTGTGAGATTCTGACCCTTTAAAAGTCATTTCCCCATTGATTTCTACACCTGCTTCAAATGATTTTTTTGCATTATCCCATGCACCGCCAGCATTATTTTGAAATATCGCCCACAAAACACCTGAGACAGTTACTCCAGCCATATAACTTCCAAGAGCTTCGGCTCCCATAAGAAATCCAATAACTACTGGAGTTACTATTGTGAGAACACCGGGCAACAACATTTCTCGTAGAGCAGCTTTGGTTGATATATCAACACATTTCCCATATTCTGGTGTTCCTTTTCCTTCAAGTATACCGGGGATTTCTCGAAATTGCCGTCTCACCTCTTCAACCATCTCCATGGCGGCTCGGCCAACGGCTTTCATTGCAAGGGCAGAGAAAACCACTGGAATCATCCCTCCAATAAACAATGCCGCTAAAACATCTGCCTTAAAAATGTTAATGCCATCAATTCCTGTGAAAGTAACATAGGCAGCAAATAGTGCAAGGGCTGTTAGAGCCGCTGAGGCAATAGCAAAACCTTTTCCAACGGCTGCTGTTGTGTTTCCTACTGAGTCTAAAATATCTGTTCTTTCTCTAACTTCACTTGGCAATTCACTCATTTCAGCCACGCCACCAGCATTATCAGCAATAGGGCCGAATGCGTCAATGGCCAACTGCATTGCTGTTGTGGCCATCATAGCCGATGCTGCTATGGCTACACCATAGAAGCCAGCTAAATAATATGACCCCCAAATAGCAACAGCAAAAAGTAATATTGAACTAAATGTAGATATCATTCCTGTGGCTAAGCCTGCAATAATATTTGTGGCGGCTCCAGTTGATGAATTCTGGACAATATCCATAACGGGCTTTTTACCAAGGGCAGTGTAGTATTCTGTAAAATAAGAGATCAAATAGCCAACTCCAAGGCCGACCACAGTTGCATAAAAAACGTTTAGACTGGGAATGTCTTTGGTACCCTCACCAAAAAATTCAATACCTCTCATTGTTTCTGGAAGCATATTATCAACCAAAAAATAGGTGGTAATTGCTGTGATACCAATAGCAGTTAAATTTCCAGTATTTAATGCACGTTGAACCTGAGCTTCTTTAGCATTATTATTCGAGATTCTAATAAAAAATGTTCCAATTATTGAGGCTAAAATACCTATCCCAGCAATCATTAGTGGTAAAAGAATTGGACCCATACCACTAAAAGCATCTTCAAAGATACCTCCATTTGCGGCAGCCATGTCTTTTATTATATAATTTCCGAGTACCATAGAGGCTAAAACAGTAGCCACATAACTCCCAAAAAGATCAGCACCCATTCCTGCAACATCACCAACGTTATCTCCAACATTGTCTGCAATTGTAGCAGGATTACGGGGGTCATCCTCTGGTATTCCAGCTTCTACTTTCCCAACAAGATCAGCACCAACATCTGCTGCTTTTGTATATATTCCACCACCAACGCGAGCAAATAAGGCAATGGATTCTGCTCCAAGGGAAAACCCAGCGAGCGCTTCCAAAACGATGGTCATTTCTTGATAAAAAGAAGCTTCTCCTTTAATAAAATAATGAACAAAATAAAGGAAGAAAAGAGACAATCCAAGCACTGCAAGTCCTGCAACTCCTAGACCCATAACAGTTCCTCCCCCAAAAGAAATTTGGAGGGCTTTGGGTAAACTTTCGCGTGCAGCTTGAGTGGTTCTGGCGTTTGATTCAGTAGCAATCCTCATTCCTATATTGCCTGCAAGCCCTGAGAAAATAGCCCCCATAACAAAAGCAGGAATGATTAGAATACTCGTTGTTTCAACGGCTCTGGAAATAAAAAAAAGAGCTATTGAGGCTGCAACAACAAAAATGGCTAAAATTTTATATTCTGCATTTAAAAAGGCTAAGGCTCCTTTTTTAATGTTAGTTGAGATGGTTTGCATTTTTTCATTTCCAGCATCTTGCTTCATAACCCAAAGGGCTTTAAAAAACATAAAAATTAAACCTGATATGGCTAGGGCAATTGGTATATAGATTGTGTTCACTTCAAAAATTGTTTTTCATCCTTGTTTTGGCACGCAAATGTAAGGATTCGTGTTCGATTAGAAAAATCTGTGTTTTGGTGATGATTGTCAGTCTTGATACATCACCTTTTTTACAGCTGCCACAACATCATTTGCGTTGGGGAGCCATTCCTGTAATAATACAGGTGAATAAGGTGCTGGCGTATCGGCGGTATTTATTTTAATGACAGGAGCGTCGAGATAATCAAATAGTTGGCTCTGCACTTGATATGTGATTTCTGTAGCCACATTTCCAAAAGGCCATGCTTCTTCCAAAATCACTAATCGATTTGTCTTTTTTACCGATTCGAAAACCGTATCAAAATCTAAAGGGCGAACAGTTCTAAGGTCAATTATTTCACAAGAGATGCCCTCTTCTTGAAGTATTTTAGAAGCTTTATAAGCTTCTTTAATTATTTTTCCAAAAGACACTATGGTAACATCTGTGCCTTTTTCTTTTATCTCAGCCACACCAATTGGTAAAATATATTCACCTTCTGGCACCTCCCCTTTGTCCCCATACATTTGTTCAGATTCCATAAAAATTACTGGATCATCGTCTCTTATAGAAGCCTTTAGCAAGCCTTTAGCATCATAAGGGTTAGAGGGAACAATTACTTTCAATCCAGGACAATTCGCATACCAACTTTCAAAAGCCTGCGAATGGGTTGCCGCTAGTTGCCCAGCAGAACCAGTAGGTCCACGAAAAACAATTGGACAAGGAAATTGTCCTCCAGACATTTGCCTGATTTTAGCAGCATTATTGATAATTTGATCAATCCCCACTAAAGCGAAATTGAAGGTCATAAACTCAATGATAGGTCTGTTGCCTGTCATTGTTGAACCGACACCAATCCCTGCAAAACCCAATTCGGAAATTGGCGTATCTATAACTCGCTCGGGGCCAAATTCGTCTAGCATTCCTTTGGAAGCTTTATAGGCTCCATTATATTCTGCTACTTCTTCTCCCATTAGATAAATGGTCTCGTCACGACGCATCTCTTCGGTCATGGCTTGAAGTATTGCCTCTCTAAATTGAATTGTTTTCATTTGGTTTTCTGATCAAGGGCAAATTTAACCAATTAATTATAAATTAAATGCTACTCAATAAAAGAAGAATTGAATCGTTATAAACTGGAAAGAAGTGCAATGTTCTATCTATTTTTTAGATCTTAATTGATGAAGTTAATAAAATTACAAGTTAAAGGAATTTCATACAGTGAAACTCAAACTGGTGCTTACGCCTTGTTATTAGGCGAAGTAGAAGGAGACCGCAAACTACCTATAATTATTGGTGGTTTTGAAGCGCAGGCAATTGCTGTTGCTTTGGAACAAGATATTAAACCTGCTAGACCGCTAACTCACGATTTATTTAAAAATTTTGCCGAACGTTTCACTGTTCACGTAAAGCAGGTTATCATTCACAAGCTAGTGGATGGTGTTTTTTATGCAAGTCTGATTTGTGAAAGGGATAAAATAGAAGAAATTTTTGATGCTCGTACTTCTGATGCTATTGCTTTAGCTTTACGTTTTAGCGCACCCATATATACCTATGATTCAATTCTTAAAAAAGCAGGATTCACTGCAGCTCTTAGTGCTAAAGAAAACAAAAAACTCTCAGAAGATAATTGGATTCAAAATTTTGTCACTGAGCAAACTAAGAAAAATGCAATTCCAAAGAATCTTAAGAAAATGTCTGTTGATAAACTTAAAGATTTACTCAATAAATTAGTGGCTCTTGAAGATTATGAGCAGGCCGTACGCGTTCGAGACGAACTTTCTAAACGCAAAGACAAATAGATCTATAATTGTTAATCTTTATTTAATAAACACCTCTATTTTAATAGTGAGATTTTGAGTGATTGCTTTTATTTTTGAAAAAAGTAATTTCATGAAGCAATATTTGGATCTAGTTGACCACATTATCAAACACGGAACCACTAAAACAGATCGCACAGGAACAGGCACAACTAGTATTTTTGGCTATCAAATGCGTTTTGATTTAACAGAAGGCTTTCCTTTGGTTACTACCAAAAAAGTTCATATAAAATCGATTATTCATGAGTTACTATGGTTTCTCAAAGGAGACACTAACATTGGCTATTTACAAGAAAATGGGGTGCGTATTTGGAATGAATGGGCAGATCAAAATGGAGATTTAGGACCTGTCTATGGGCATCAATGGCGTAACTGGAATAGTGAAGGGATTGATCAAATCAAAGAAGTAATTAACACGATAAAAACCAATCCAGATAGTCGAAGAATGATTGTATCTGCATGGAATCCAAGCGTGTTACCCAACACACAACAAAGCTTTAGTGAAAACGTCGCCAACCAAAAAGCCGCTTTACCCCCCTGCCATGCCTTTTTCCAATTTTATGTAGCCGATGGAAGGTTATCTTGTCAACTCTATCAGCGAAGTGCAGATCTATTTTTAGGCGTTCCTTTTAATATAGCTTCTTATGCTTTATTGACACTTATGGTTGCTCAAGTTTGCCACTTATCTCCTGGTGATTTTGTTCATACTTTTGGAGATGTTCATATTTATTCAAATCACAGAGAACAACTAGAAGAACAATATTCACGTAAGCCTAGGCCACTTCCAACCATGCGCTTGAATCCTAATATAAACTCAATTTTTGATTTTACTATTGAAGATTTCACCTTACTTAATTATGATCCTCATCCTCATATTAAGGGAAAGGTGGCTATTTAAATAGCGTGATCTTTTAGAAACGAAAGTAAAATCTCAACGTCTTTTTCTGAATTATAAAAGTGGAGAGAAATCCGAATGAACCCTCCTCGTTGAGCACATCTTATATTTTTTTCGATTAGCTTTTCGAAGAGGTTTTTTTTATCTGAAATTGCAAAAATACTGCTATGTTTTTTTCTGTTTGAAATTAAGGGGGATATAAGTTTTAAGTCCAGCAAGCCATTATTCAATAGCGTTGTTAAATGCTTTTTTCTGTCTAACATTTGAGAAAAGCCTCTGGCTTGGATCAGCTCTATTGCTTTGGCTAAAGAGGCGATAGCTAAAATATTAAAATGGCCTACATAATATTTTTCAATAATTTGGTCATGGCTTTTATTTATTAAGGCCTTAAAATAGTCTGAAAAAAAAAGAACTCCATTTCCAAACCCAGCCATGAGCCATTTATAACCACTTGCTGCAAGGACGTCAAAAGGGCTGTTTGTAAAGTTAAATGGTGCTGTACCTAAAAATTGTGTGCCATCACCAATTATTAATAAGTCAGGATATTTCTTTTTTAATTCAAGTAGAAAATCTTGATCAATTTCAATACCCGAAATATATTGTACAACACTTAGAGCTAATACATCTATTTTTTTACTTTCTATAATCGTTTCAATATCAGTCTCTAAAGTGTATGAAACTGGAATTTCTGTAGATTCAAATCCTGCCTCTTTAACAGCTAACGTCAAAGACGGATAATCCTCTTTAAGTAATAAAAACCGCATGGATTTTGGCAACATGGACAATGCAAATCGAATACTTTCAGAAAAATTTGAAACTAAAATTGTTTGGTTTTTGGACGCACCAAAAAAAGAAGCCACTGACTCTCCTTTTTTTTCAATGGTTGCGTAAGCATCAAGTTTATAAAGATCCCCATTTAAAAAATAATCTTGGTCATGGGCTTGCCTAAATTCGTAGAGCGGCATAGGCATTAATCCAACATAAGCTGTATTAAAATAAATAGAGTGTTTTATGGGAGGAAACTCTTCAAGCATAACAACTTCCAAAGAAAGTGTATTTTTGCCTTCAAAAGTAACACTATTAATGAACAAATTTGATGCTATTGAAAAAGAAATTACGCTAATCGCTGCCATTTCTAGCAATAATGTTCTTGGAAAGGACAACAAACTTATTTGGCATATATCAGCTGATCTTAAGCGGTTTAAAAGATTAACCTCAGGTCACTGCGTGATTATGGGTAGAAAAACATTTGAGTCCCTTCCCTATGCCTTGCCCAAAAGAACAAATATTGTTTTGACAAGAAATAGAAACTATACCGCAAAAGGGGCTCTAGTTGTTCACAGTGTTGCAGAAGCCCTTGCCAACACCGATGAAGATTTGCAGCCCTTTATTTTGGGAGGAGGCGAAATTTATACTCTTTTCCTACCCTTAGCACACAAAATTGAATTAACTCAAATTCATCATGAATTTGAAGGAGATGCCTTTTTCCCATTAATAGATTTCTCCGTTTGGGAATTACTATCAAAAGAAGATCATTTTAGACAGGCCGAGCAACCCTATAATTATTCTTTTCTAACCTATCGTAAAGCAAACAAATGAAAGCAGCTATTTTTCCAGGGCAAGGAGCCCAATTTCCGGGTATGGGAAAACATCTATACAACACAAATCCAAAAGCCAAAAGTCATTTTGAAACAGCCAATAAACTATTAGGTTTTTCTATTACAGATATCATGTTTGGAGAAGACGCTGAAGCTTTGCAACATACTAAAGTGACCCAGCCAGCCATTTTTTTACATTCAACAATCCTATTCGAAACAGCCAATAAAAAATGGATGCCTGACATGGTTGCAGGTCATTCATTAGGTGAGTTCTCAGCTTTAGTAGCCGCCAAAGTGCTGTCTTTTGAAGAAGGCTTGCAACTTGTGTATAAGAGAGCCTTAGCCATGCAAGAGGCATGTGAAATAACCCAAGGAAGCATGGCTGCTGTTTTAGGCTTAGATGATGAAGTTGTTGTTCAACACTGCAATCAAACTGATGCAGTTGTGATTCCAGCAAATTTCAATTGTCCAGGACAATTAGTGATATCAGGAAGTATAGATGGAGTCAATAAAGTCAGTGATGCCCTTAAGGAGGCTGGAGCCAAAAGAGTGGTTCCCTTATCCGTGAGCGGTGCTTTTCATTCCCCTTTGATGGAACATGCTCAAAATAAGCTAGCAGAAGCTATTGAATGCACTAGGTTTAATACCCCTGAGTGCCCTGTTTATCAAAACGTGTCTGCCCAGCCAACAAAAGATCCTGCCCTTATTAAAAAACAATTGATTGCTCAATTAACCGCTCCTGTAAAATGGACCCAAAGCGTTTCTCAAATGATTGAAAACGGGGCAGAAGAATTTGTTGAAGTAGGCCCTGGGAAAGTTTTACAAGGATTGATTAGAAAGATCAATAGAGAGGTTCAAACGTTAAGTTTTGAAGCCCTTTAATCCATTTTGTTTTTATAAATTTTACCTTCTTTCATTACGAAAAAAATATCGTTAAGGGTCCCACTATCAAGCAGTGCATTTTCATGAGTAGCCACCATGTCAGCTTTGAAGCCTGGGGCTATTTGACCCAATTCAGATGCTTGGTCCAAAATTTTGGCATTAACAATAGTAGCCGATTGCAACACCTCTGCCATAGGCATTCCAGCCTCTTCCATATAGCCAAACTCTAGTGCATTTTTGCCATGAGGGAAGACACCCGCATCAGTTCCAAAAGCAATAGGAACACCTCTTTTAAAAGCCTTAGCAAAGGTGTTTTGAATTTGTGCCCCTATTTTGAGTGCTTTAGGCACAATAATTTCAGGATAGTATCCAGGGATTGAAGCTTTTTCAGCGACCTCTTTTCCAGCGGTGATGGTGGGTACTAAATAAACTCCCTTTTCCTTCATTAAATCCATAGTCTTTTCACTCATCAAAGTACCATGTTCAATTGTTTTTACACCCATTTTAACAGCACGTTGCATGCCTTCATCTCCATGAGCGTGAGCAGCAACATCCAATCCATAATCTTTTGCTGTTTTGGTTATGGCCTCTATTTCTTCTTCAGTAAATTGAGGGTTTTGCCCACTTTTTGCCACGCTCAAGACCCCTCCTGTTGCGGTAATTTTTATCCAATGAGCACCATTTTTATAGCGGTGCCGAACAGCTTCTTTTGCATCAGCGATGGAATTGACAACACCTTGAAGGGGCCCTGGATCTCCTCTTAAATCTCTTCTATACCCATTGGTCGGATCTGCATGTCCACCAGTAGTAGCTAAAGATTTTCCTGCTGTAAAAATTCTTGGCCCTGCAATTTTGCCTGCGTTTATCGCTTTTGAAAGAGCAATATTAACACCACTTCCTCCTAAATCACGTACTGTAGTGAAGCCAGCCATCAATGTTTTTTCAGCATATACCACTCCATCTAGAGCGATATCTTCAGGATTCTTTTCATATGTATCTAAATAACTTTTTTTAGTTGTCTCACTTTCTACATGAACATGCAAGTCAATAAACCCTGGATAAACTGTTTTTTCTGATAAATCAATTACTTCTATTGCTGAATCAGTAGGATATGTATACCCCGTTTCAACTTGTTTGATTTCGTTTCCATCAACAATTACTGTTTGTTTTTTTAGCATCCTGCCAGAGGTGCTGTCAAAAAGATTCCCACAATGCAAATAAATGGTTTGCGCTGAAATGGATTGGAGACAAAAAATAAGGGCAAGAAAAAAATATTTTTTTGGAACTAATAGGTTACTCATTATTTAAAAAATTTAAGATGTGGTTGCAAATGTATTCTATTTGTTGAGTCGTAAGTTCTGTGTGCATGGGTAGTGAAATAACTTCTTTAACCAATTGATTGGTGGAAGGAAAATCATGCTCTTGAAAACCATAATGGCTGTAGGCTTTTTGCTGATGTAATGGAACGGGATAATAAATTCCAAAAGGAATCTTTTTTCCCTGCAAATAAGAGGCCAAAGCATCTCTCTTTTGATTTGATATTTTTAGGGTATATTGATGGTATACATGCGAATCACACTCTTTTTCTCGATAGGGTGTAATGATGTATTTATTCTCACTTAAAAGTTGATTATAATATAAGGCTGCCGCTTTTCTTCTTTCGTTGTAAAAATCTAAATTATTCAACTTAACACTTAATATGGCTGCTTGTAGTGAATCTAGCCTTGAATTTACCCCTACAACATCATGATAATAACGGGTGTACATTCCATGATTGACAATTCCTCTAATTTTTTCAGCTAGGCCTTTGTCTTTAGTGAAAATTGCACCACCATCACCATAGGCTCCTAAGTTCTTTGACGGAAAAAAAGAAGTAGTTCCGACATCACCCAAAACACCTGTTTTTACTTTTTTGCCATCAGAAAATGTATAAGTGGCTCCAATGCCTTGCGCGTTGTCTTCCACAACAAATAGTTGGTGTTTCTTTGCCAAAGAAAGAATAGGCTCCATAGATGAAGCTTGACCAAATAAATGCACAGGAATGATCGCTTTTGTATTGGGAGTAATTGCTTTGGCAACGGCCTGAGGATCTAAATTGAATGTATGGGGATCAACATCCACGAGCACGGGCTTGAGCTTTAAAAGGGCAATCACTTCGACGGTAGCGGCAAAAGTAAAATCTGCAGTTATTACTTCATCTCCTTGTTTTAAATCTAGTGCCATCAATGCAATTTGAAGTGCATCTGTTCCATTGGCGCAAGGAATCACATGATTGATCCCTAAATAATCTTGTAATTTATTTTGAAAAGCCCGCACGGCTTTTCCATTGATGAAATCAGTGTCTTGGAAGATTTGTTCTAATGCAACATCAATTTCTTTTTTGATAAAGGAATATTGACCTTTAAGATCAACCATTCTAATTTCTTCCATAGCTAGATTTTGGGTTAAATTTAAAAAAGCTTTTGTCTTTTCATTCCCAATGTTTAAAACTATTTTTGATTAAAATTCATCATTTTGTTTTTTTGGTACCAAATTCTGGTTTTTCTTAGCTTACCACTAATTAAATTTAGCAGTTTTTTTGATGCAAAAATCAAGCTGCAGTGCCAAGGTCAAAAACATACGCTCCGTCAATTAAAAACGATCTCTCGAAATCAACAACAAAAATGCGTTTGGATTCATTGTGCCTCTCTGGGTGAATTTGAACTTGCACGTCCACTCATTGAGGCAATCAAGGAAAACTCCAATGCTTGGTTTATTGCCATAACTTTTTTTTCTTCCTCGGGGTATGAAGTTCAAAAAAACTATACACAAGCTGATTGGTTAGGCTATTTGCCTTTTGATGAAAGAAAAAGCATCAAAAATTTTTTAACCCTCCTAAAACCAGATCTGACTCTTTTTGTGAAAAATGAATTTTGGCCAAACACCCTTGATTTATTAAAAGAGAATAGCATTAAAACTTTTTCGCTCTGTGGCCGATTTTATCCTTCACAATTTCTATTTAAACCCTATGGAAAATGGGTGCTTGATTTAGTTCGAAAACTTGATGGTTTTATGGTTGTCGATCAGCAATCTGAACAATTATTAGTAGAACATGGCTTTAAGAACATTAGTTGTGTTGGTGACCTTAGAATGGATAGAGTGCTTTCAAACTCTAAAGAAGTAAAACCCATTTTTGAGATTGAATCTTTTTTGAATGGTGAAAAATGTTTTGTTGCAGGGAGTACTTGGCCAGAAGATTATCCTCTTTTTCTTAACTATTTGATTGACTATACTTCTACTAAAATAATTATTGCACCACATGAAGTGAATTCAAATACGGTTTCTAAACTAAAAACCATAATTAATAAAGAAATTGCTGTTTGGTCTACATTTAATAGTGCTCAAGATGAGGACAAAAGAATTTTGGTTATTGACAGCGTGGGTCTATTGGCTCAAATTTATCAATATGCCCACTTGGCATATGTAGGTGGGGGTATGGGCAACAAAGGGCTTCACAATATTTTAGAGCCGGTTGTATTTGGGGTGCCTGTTTTTGTTGGAAAAAACTTTCAAAACTTTAAAGAAGCTCAAGAACTAGTTCAAAAGAAAGGCGTTTTTAGTGTAAAAAATGAAGCTGAATTCATTTCAATATATGAAACTTTAAGTGAGGGAAAATATAACTTAATTCAATCAATCAACAGAAATTATATAAATCAACATAGTGGTGCAACAAAAAAAACTCTTTCTTTTTTGGCGCCTCATTTGAGGCTTTAAAACAGCATTAATTTTATAAAAAAGTATATTTTTACAAGACAAACATTAATAAAATGTATTACTCAAAATCCCCAATTTATTTTTTATTTTTCTTTATTTCAATAGCAAATTTGCTGGCACAAAAACCTATAAATGTCATTTTTTTTATAGGTGATGGCACTGGTTTACCTCAGATTAGTGCTGGAAATTATGTAAACGACAATCATACTGCATTTGAAGACTTTCAATACATTGGTTTGTCAAAAACTCACTCTTATGACAATTTAGTTACTGACTCAGCAGCCAGCGGCACTGCCATGTCAAGTGGAATGAAAACGCATAATAGGGTGATCGGTTTAGATGAAAATAAAAATCCTATCCCCAATATTTTAGAATTATGTCAGTCAAATGGATATAAAACAGCTTTGATAGCTACTTCAACAATTGTACATGCAACTCCTGCGTCTTTCTTTGCCAAAGTATCCTCTCGTTATAAATATGAAGAAATTGCATTTCAACTAACGAAAAGTGAAGTAGACTATTTTATGGGTGGTGGTAAAAAATATTTTACTTCTAGAAAAGATAATAGAAATCTCTTATTAGAAGACAACACGAGAACATATGTCTCTAGCATTGGAGAGTTTGAAAAAAGCTCAGCTGAAAAGATAGGCTATTTTACAGCCAATGACGACCCTAAAACAATTTTGGAAGGCAGAAATCCATCGCTATCTAAAATGCTACTGGCGACTTTAGAAAAAGTAGCCCTACAAGACTCTCCTTTCTTCATAATGGTGGAGGGGTCACAAATTGATTGGGGCGGACATGATAATGATATAGATTATGTTCTTTCTGAATTTAAAGATTTTAATGAATCCATTCAGGCTGCTTTAGATTTTGCGAAAAAAAATAAAAATACTTTGATTGTTGTCACTGGTGACCATGAAACAGGAGGACTTGCCATATCAGGTGGGGAAATGGAAAACAATAAAATAAAAACCATTTTTTCTACCACTGGGCACACAGCCATAATGATTCCTGTGTTTAGTTATGGTCCTCATTCAGAAGAGTTCAAAGGAATCTACGATAACACACAAATCTTTCACAAATTCAAAAAAAGTTTAGCTTTTGATTAGCGAGTTCTTAGCTGATCTATAATATTTTGTTGAAAAGAAGTGTCATTTTCTAATATTTCAAAGAAAGATTGTGTGAATTTCACAATGTGTTCAAATTCTTTTGGAGAATCAAATTCAGTTTCATAACAACTTATGATATCAAAAAAATCTGGTGCTAATTTTAAATAATGTTGCCTCACTTTTTCAATTATTGATACTTCACGCTGATAGCCTCTATAAACACGTTCTTCAACTGAATTCAGACCTAAAGAGGTGTTTGCTACAGCATAACTAGGGTTTACCCAACCTGTCATATCAAAATCATAAGGTATTGGAATAACTGATTCCCCAACTTGAACCAATTTCCCGTTGTGTTGATAGGCCATAGAAAAATCAGTATTTCCTAAAAAATACTGAAACATGGCGTCCTTAATTGCTCCTTCAGCATCTAGAGATTTAGGATGAATATATTTTTTATACACTTTAGCTTGTGTTCTCTTTGCAATCCGACTGTCATCTTCAATTAAGAATCCACGCAGCATAAACTTTTTGGCCAATTTTTCTGAACTATCTGTATAATTTAATTTTAACGCTCTTGTTCTAAAATGATAGGGAGAAACTAATTCAAATAACTTATAAGCAATGAATTCTTTTAAAATATTATCATTCATTTCATCTTCAATCAGACAAGGAAACACAATTTTTGTTTTTTTATAATGCTCAAAAAGGGTCTCCTTTCGCGCTTTCTTTTTTATTTCCATCCGTATAGGTGGAAAAAAACAGGTTGAACGTCTAAAGTTGCCTCTAGCCCTTAGACTCACATTTATCGTATCCCATTTTTTTTGATCCAAAACAAATAATGGAATATCCACATATGTTGAATCATTAGTGTTAATTTTGACTTCTTTAGATGAAAATGTGAGCTTCAGTTCTAAGGGTTCTATTTCATAAAACAAACGATCTGGTGTAGGATAGCTCTGACCATTAGAAAAAGACGATATAAAGAAAAATAAAATTAAAGCTAATGTTGTTCTTTTCAATTTCTTTAGTTTTGTTAAATATATTGAATAAGTTATTATTATGTCAAGATATCTATCGATTATCAATTTTCGAACTTTCATTACTCTTTTTATATCTATTCTGGTCCCTTTCACAGCCTACAAATTTAATGTAGTTTATAATATTGATTTGACTCTAATCAGTATTGCCATAATTTTTCCATTGGTTTTTACTATTCGTGGTGCCTTTAGAAGAAGGGAAAAAGCATTGCAGTTTTTAAGCTCATTTCGATCTTCTTTAAAAACATTATCCAATCTTTTCAAAATGAGTCTAGTAGAACAGAAAGAAATCGATAAAGAAGGAAAGACTATAATTTCAGATTTAGAAAATGAACTATTTGACTACTTACGATCAGAAAATCCAGATTCGAAAAATTTAGATGAAAAAATCCAAGCGATCTATGATTTTGCTTCTTTTAATGCTGAACACATTAGGAAATCTGCTCGACCACGTGTTGTTAGATTCATCAATGATGTTTCTGAAAGCATTGACAATTTGATTGGTGTACACAACCATAGAACCCCTATAAGTCTTAAAGCTTATTGCTTGATATTCATATATATCTTTCCATTAATTTATACTCCCTCAATCATCAATAAAATAGGGTTGGACAATCCTGCTTGGCTTTCATACTTTATTGTAATTTTGAGTGAATTCATCTTAGTTTCTCTTTATAATATTCAAGACCATTTGGAATACCCTTTTGATGATAATGGTCTTGATGATATTAAACTTGATCTCTTTACCCAAGCAAGGGGTAATTAAATTTTCATATAAGTCCTCCCATTTGCCGTTAATTTTTAAGAGGTTAATTTTCTGTATTGATAGCGACTGAAGTGGAAAAAGTTGTTCTCCTGAACTAGAAAATTAGAATAGAGAAATTGTGAGTATAGTAGCCTAAACCTATGCTTGTTGATGGTAACTATTTTGCTCTGTCTTGACACCTTCAGCAAATGCAGCAATTTACGAGGTGTGTGTCTGACTTAGATTTCAACTGATGCACCTCCTATCTCAGGCTTTTAACATTCTTTCTTGACTATTAATAGTTTTATACGTCTTTGAGACTAACTGTCTTTGCTTTGCCTCTGCCAACGGGTCAAAAATAGCGTTGTTTAAAGGGTCATTACTCTCACTTATAAGATGTGTATTTCAACAAAAATAAGAGGTTCAATTAGCTTATTAATTGCCAAGTATCCTCACAACCCCTCTAAAACACCTCAACCAAGTGCATAAATCCTACCTTTGTTGAAGAAATGTTCTAAAAACAACAGTCTTGAAAAGCAAAAACCCCAATAGATATTGAGGTTTAAGAGTCATCTCAAGTGCGGGTGAAGGGACTCGAACCCCCACGCCGTGAAGCACTAGATCCTAAATCTAGCGTGTCTACCAATTTCACCACACCCGCAGTAAAAGGAGGACAAATATAAATAAGTTTACCAAAAAATAGTGAGTCTTATAAAAAATACATTGTGTAATTTTAATGTCAGAAATTTAGGTTAATGGAGCTATCAAGTCAACAGAAAAAATTTATTGAAGAATTAAAATCTTTTTTAAGAATCCCGTCAATTAGTGCAGATCCAGCCTATAAAGATGGCGTGAGACAGGCGGCCTTATGGACAAAAGAAGCTCTTGAGAATGCAGGGTGTCAAAAGGCTGAGATAATAGAAACTAATGGGCATCCGATTGTGTTTGGACAGGTTGAAGTAGAAGAACAATTTCCTACGGTGCTGGTTTATGGTCATTATGATGTGCAACCTCCAGACCCTCTTGATCTGTGGGAAAATCCACCCTTTGACCCTGTTATTAAATCAACTAGCCTACACCCTGACGGAGCTCTTTTTGCTCGAGGGGCTTGCGATGACAAGGGGCAAGTATTTATGCATATTAAAGCACTTGAAATTTTATTAGCTCAAAAAACACTTCCCTGCAATATCAAATTCATGATAGAAGGAGAAGAAGAAGTGGGAAGCAATCATCTCGAAGAGTTTGTGAGAAACAATAAAGAAAAACTAGCATCAGATGCGATCTTAATTTCAGACACAGGCATGATAGCTCAAGATATTCCATCCATCACAACTGGTTTAAGAGGATTGAGCTATATGGAGGTTTGTGTGACTGGTCCAAACCGAGATCTTCATTCAGGTCTCTATGGTGGAGCTGTACCCAATCCGATCAACATACTTTGTGAAATGATTGCTAAACTGACTAATGAAGAAGGTAAAATCACAATTCCAGGGTTCTACGATGAGGTAGTCAATCTATCCGATTCAGATCGTCAAAAACTGGCTCAAACTCCTTTTGATGAAATCGCCTTTAAAAAAGATATTGGCCTATTAAAAACCCAAGGAGAAAAAGGATTTTCTACAGAAGAAAGGCGCTCCATAAGACCCACACTAGACGTCAATGGCATTTGGGGAGGATATACAGGAGAAGGAGCCAAAACCGTTATCCCAAGTGAAGCCTTTGCAAAAATTTCAATGCGATTAGTTCCCCACCAACAATGGGAAAAAATCAGTGTTCTTTTTGAATCTTATTTTAAGCAACTTGCTCCAAGAAGCGTTTCAGTTTCAGTAACTACTCATCATGGTGGTATGGCTTATGTCACACCAACTAATTCTATTGCCTATGCAGCAGCTAAAGCTGCATATGAAGAATCGTTTGGAATTACTCCTGTACCCCATCGAGGTGGAGGAAGCATTCCCATTGTACCAATGTTTGAAAAAGAATTGGGTATCAAATCGATTCTGATGGGGTTTGGTTTAGATTCTGATGCTATCCATTCTCCCAATGAACATTTTGGTTTGTTTAATTTCTTTAAAGGAATTGAAACAATTAGTTTGTTCTACAAACATTTTGCCTTACTCAAAAAAACTGAAAAAATCAAAGTATAAAGAAATCTGAAGCAATACCATCAGTGAGAAAACGAGCGTGTTTTTTAATTTTTAGGGAGTCCCCATCCCAATAAACATTGTTTGTTAATAAATGTTTGTTGGTCTGCTTTTCGACATAGTTTGAAAAATGAACACCGAATTGAGTTGTTACTTCTTCTAAAGATATACCCCACATTGTTCTTAAACGGGTCATAACATACTCATTAAACCGCTCTTTTTGTTTTAATGTTTCTTTAGTTAGAGGTAACACGTTGTCCTTGATTTTTTTAACATAAAGTTGATTGTTAGAGACATTCCAACAACGCGTATTTTTCCCATCAAAACTGTGTGCCCCTGGACCAATTCCCAAATACGGTTTTCCAGTCCAATAATTTGAATTGTTAATTGAATAATAATTGGGTTTGCCAAAATTTGATAATTCATAATGATCATATCCTAAACTGCAAAGTCGATCAACTAAATGATCGTATTGAATTTTCACTTCTTGGTCATCTGACATTTTGATTTGCCCTTTATCAATTTGATGGGCTAAAACTGTTTTAGGTTCCACTGTTAAGGCATAGGACGAAATATGCGCTGGGTTGAAAAATAGAGCATTATTAATATCATTATTCCACTGTTCAATTGCAATGTCTGGGATTCCATAGATTAAATCAATCGAATAATTGCTAAACATATTTGCCGTAATTTCAAGGGCAGTTTTTGATTGTTTGACTGTATGAATACGATTCATGAGTTTCAGAGCCACTGCATCAAAAGTTTGAATTCCTAAACTTATTCTATTAACACCAGCTTGTCGAATTGAGTTTAGATAGCTCTTGGTTGCGTCATCAGGATTTACCTCCAATGTAATTTCTACTTTGGGTTGCAGTTCAAAATACATGCTAATTAATTCTAGCCACCTTTCAATCCATTTTGAATTTAGCAAAGAGGGTGAACCACCCCCAAAATAAATACTTTCTATTGGGCTAGATAGAAATGACGAACGCATTTCGAGCTCAGAAAACATGCTTTCTAAAACTGCCTCTTGATGCTTCAGCTGGGTAGAGAAATGAAAATTACAATAATGACAAGCTTGCTTACAAAAAGGATAATGAATATAAATTCCAGCCATACAATTTAGCCGTGCACTTTTTTAGGGTTTTTTGTCACAAAGGAAGCCCATCCTGAATAGTTTTTTTTTGCATTTGATTGACCACCATTAAAGTGGTGACAAACCGCAGCAGCAAGACCGTCTGTAGCATCTAGATTTTTTGGTAACTCCTTTATAGATAGAAGTTGCTGAAGCATTTTTGCTACTTGCTCTTTACTCGCATTACCATTTCCAGTGATGGCCATTTTAATTTTCTTAGGAGAATATTCTGTAATAGGAATCTGTCTAGATAACCCTGCCGCCATGGCTACTCCTTGTGCTCTTCCTAATTTAAGCATAGATTGGACATTTTTGCCATAAAAAGGGGCCTCAATGGCAATCTCGTCGGGATAATATTCTTCAATAATTTCAATGGTTCGGTTAAAAATTTTTTCAAGCTTCAGGTAGTGATCATCATATTTTTTTAAAATCAATTCGTGAAGTTGAATCATCTTTAATTGATCATCCATCACTTTAATTAATCCAAAACCCATTATTGTTGTGCCAGGATCAATTCCAAGTATGATAGAGTCCGATTTCATTCTTCCATAGGGCTAGCCTGAATCATTATAGGCAACTGGAGTTTCGTTGCTACCTGTTCACCAACATTTGTTTTAATCGCTGGAAGGGCTGGAGGAATCATTGCTATAGCATTGGAAATTTCATTTTCTAATCCTTCGACGTTATCAAGCAGAAAAGCTGAGGCATTAGATTCTTCTAAAGAGAAAACACCCTCTTTATCAATTTTCAATGTAAGAATAATTTCTTCTTCTAAAGGTTGATTTGCTGATAAGGGGTTGTTTTCAAAATAGCTCGTAAAAATAGTGTTTAATTGAGATTCAAAACATACTTTTTGAGCGTCGACATCCATACCTTCACATTGTTCATAACTAGGTGGCTGATCTGATGAGTTCCATGAGGATGATTTTTTAATTTCTGCGAGAGAAACTTTTGTTTCTTCAAAAAAGAAACAACCAGAAACTGACAGATACAGTAAGCTGAGTAACAAAGTCAAACTGTGTTTTAAAATGTGCATTTTTAAGATTTATATCCTCTAAAATACAATTATTTTTTTATTCATTTTGTATCTTGTTTTTAAAACAATCCCAATTGAACACAATATTATTTGCCTTCGGTCTTTTTTTTGCTTTACTGGGCATTGCAGGTAGTATATTGCCAATTATTCCCGGACCTTTGACAGCATGGGTAGGGTTATTATTAGTGTTTAGTATTGAAGCCATTCCTATGGACTATTTGTTTTTGAGCATCACCTTTTTTATTGCATTAGTCGTCTTTGTATTGGATCAATTTATTTCCATTTGGGGTGTAAAAAAATTTGGTGGTGATAAAAAAAGTATAGTTGGCAGTGTTATAGGATTGGTTGTAGGGCTTCTTTTTCTGGGTCCTTTTGGCTTATTGATTGGTCCTTTTTTAGGTGCTTTTATTGGTGGATTTTGGAGCAATCGTGATGTGAAAAAATCAATTAAATCAGCTGTTGGTGCATTAATAGGATTCTTTACAGGCACCTTTATTAAA
Organism: Flavobacteriales bacterium MED-G22; assembly: GCA_002457295.1. The sequence continues at coordinate 3,168 of NTKF01000014.1, read as the reverse complement.
TTACTTCTGGGTATACTTTATTTTTTGTTTTTTATTCGGTTAACTTGGCAAAACAAATCCCTTATTTTTTCATAATACAAAACAATTCTTTTCCACAAATTCAATCAAACCACAACACTATATTTATTTAATGAATGTGTTTATATCTTTTCAATTTTGTAAAGTCATGCAATACAAATTGATGTGGAAAAGAAATTGTTTCATATTTAATCCATTGATTTTGTTATTTGTTTAGGAATTGGGTCTTGATCAAGAACCCAATTTCCAGTTAAATCTATTTTTACTTTTATTGGATTATAAGTTAACCAACCTGTTTTTCGGTTTCCAAAATTATTAATTCTAATATACGAAGGAGCATCCAAATTTTTTAAATTATTATCAGAAGCTAAACGAAATTCATAAAATAAATTAGAAAGTTTTTGAACTCGGTACAAATGCTTAGAAATAAAACTTTTTGATTCTCCACTGATTGGATGACTCAGATCATCTATTCCTAAAATGAACAAATCATTAATTTCTAGGGTGGTCACAAATTCCTCTCCATCTTGTGGCATCTGAAAGATCGGTTCCTTTTTTCTTGCTCTTTGAACAGCTTCCCAAAAACTAGTTATATATTCTTGATATTTTCCTGTGTTGTCTTTATAAATAACTACGTGATGGTTCTTTCTTAGGTTTACATGCTGGTTTAAATTTTGTTTCAACTTAGCTGTGCCTGTAAGATTTTCTCTTATTCTTACTTTTTTGATTGGTACTGGATCTCCTTTTGCATTTGGCATAAAGACTTTATGAAATTTTTTACCACTTTGTGAAAAATCTGAAAAAGCATTCCTAGGAATAATATCTCCATTAAATCCATTATGATCAAGAATTGTCTTCAACATGATAGATTTCACAACAGGATCAACTACCTTTTCAACTTGCTTTAGAGTTGTGAAAGATTCTATAGGTTTTCTAATATGAAAACTTTTAAGTTCTGAGTGAGGCTGTTGTCGAAGTCCATAAATTGATTCTTTATGAAGCGATCCGCGCACTGAGACTTCTTTATTTATGGTTGCCGTTTTATCGATAGAAACCATTTTATGTCTTGTGCTAAGAATTCTACTATCTTTTTTATGCGATACCAAAATAGAATGCAGATGGTAATTTAAATCTTCTCGAAAATCATCATAGGGTATAGGAAAATTAATTTTTTTAGATCGGGGGAGGTATTTATTTTGCTCGACTAAAATTTCAAAATAATGTAATTCTCTGTTAGCATTAATATAGGCATCAAAAGCGGCGAACCTCCAATCTAAATCATATCGTTCATAAACAGACGGCTCAAAGACTTTTTTTAGTTGCCACTTTTCTATAAAAAGAGCATTAGTATGTCCAGCAGAAACGCCAACTTTAGGAACAACTCGTTCAAGATAATGCTGAATTTTTCTACTAATCGCATTTGGATCATCCATCAAATGTTTAAATACATTTCTTTTGTTATAACGCTTTACAAATCTTTTAAATTTTTTATAGCTCGAAGGGAATTCTTTAGTGTTAGAAAACAAACGGGCTGCTCTTTTAACAACACCCTCCCAATGCTCAGGTGCATTCTCTTGAAAATATTCTACAGGAGTTTTTGACTTAATTTGATTTATTAATGATGCATCACATAATGTCTTATTTAAAATACTATCGTTTAGAGACCATTCCCATGGATGTATATAGACAACCTTTATACGGTCAGAAAAAAGTTCTTCTAGGGGTATATATTTTCCTGTATAAGGACAGGTATTTTTACATTCCTTCCACAATTCATATTTTGTCAGATTTAAAGGAGTTAAATTCTCAGCCATAGCACCAAGCTTCTGCATGTAGGTTTCTCTCAGTCCTTCCAATCTTTTTTGGTCCAGTCGATATAAATAACGTTGGTATTTATTGATTTTAAGATCAATTGATAAACTGGCTTTTATTTCATCAATGGGCCCATAAGTATCAATCAAAAGGTTTAATAATTTGCGCATTTGAAATACAACCGTCTTCAAGAGGGGTACCCTTAAATTATTTATTTCACGATCAGCATTAGGACTAACTTCATATTTGGATTTTAACATTAAGGTATTGTCTGACCTGTAGACACCATAAAGTTTGGCATACTGGATTGAGGTTAGCTCCATTTCTTCAGTTAAAAAAGTATTTAAAGCATGGGCAAATTGCATTCCCTTGTTAGATTTATACAAATTCAACTCAGTTCTTATGATGTAGTCAACATCTTTAGAAGCTATGTTTTCCCAAGAAGCACCTAAAGAACTTTTTACACCTGCTAAAATTACAGCCATGTTGTATACTAGACCTTTCTTTAAGAAAAATAAAATATTTTTGGAGGCCTTTTTGCTTAAAGGAGCATATCGACGATCCAAATTGATCTGAGCTATTTTACTGGCTTGTCTATATCCAAGCTGATGAGTAAGAATTAAATTCTCCTTTAGTTTATCTTTATTATCAAAAAAATGAAGTTTATGCCAAAGAATTTCCTTTTCTGAATCAGAAATGGAAAACCAACCGTTGCCGAAAATTTCAGAATCTGAAAGAGTTGCATGAATAAAAGATCCTTTTATTATTTCATCATCTTTATAATTAAAAATACTATCTACTTCTTCAAGATAAAATCTGAACCTTTTAAAAGAAAATCGCTTTTTTGTCATAAAGTAATGAGCAGCTTTATGTCTTTCAATCTCATCGAGATAAGCACCATTTTTCTTTAGTTGATTAGCCCATTGATAGGCCAACATTTCCTGATAGGTCAAATCAGAAATACTGCATTTTGTTTTTGTTTTTTCGAGCTCACACTTACCCACTCTGAATTTTTGAGACTTCAGAGGGCGCTGATAAAAAACAGCACCTTGTTGATGTTTATTGGCAGATTTTTGACCAATAATTTGAATTTTTAATTCTTCTGTTAGGGTGGAATGAAATTGAGCTTGAAAATTCCAAATAATGTGCAATTCATTTTGAAACATATCTCTCGATAAAAACCGGTTTCTTACCCTTTCATTTTGTTTCCTATAAGTATTTCCTTCTTCAGGTAGCAAGCCCTCAAGATATACTCCTAGTGTACAATTAGCTATCTGATTTTGAGTGTGTAAAATACCTGGTTTTTGGGATGCTGGTATCCCAACATAAATTGCATTG
>NTKF01000013.1 GCA_002457295.1 Flavobacteriales bacterium MED-G22 | reverse complement strand
GATTTAAAACTAATGGGAGTGGCAGCCTACGGGCAGTTTCGGTATGCTAATAATCCCGAACTTTTTTTATCAACCACACCTAATGATGAAGCCGTTCAAGCAGGATTTGAAAATGGGTGGAAATCGATGGGTGTTTCTCAACTAAAAAATTATCGTCTTGCCGGTGGCCCTCAGCAAGCTTACTCGATTGGGATTGAGTATCAAGATCCAAGCTATTGGAGATGGGCTTTGCACACGAATTATTTTGCGAAAGCCTTTTTATCTCCAAATCCACTCACCCGTTCTGCTAATTTTTACACAGATCTAAATGGAATCATTTTACCACATTTTGATTTGGAGCAAGCCAACACTCTTTTGAGACAAGAAGAGTTTCCGTCCTATTTTTTGTTAAACTCAACTTTTGGGAAATCCTGGCTTATACACAAACGTTATTTAGGTGTTTTTTTAAGTGTACAAAATATTTTAAATAAAGTGTATAAAACAGGAGGTTATGAACAGGGGCGTAATGCAAACTATAACAGTCTTTTAGAAGACCAGCAACGAACCATTCCCTTGTTTGCGCCCAAATATTGGTGGGGACGTGGCACAACCTTTTTTTTACAATTTTCTTTACGATTTTAATCATGAAAAAATTAATGATATTCCTTATACTCTTTGCGCTGCAATGTAGCCCACCTTCCAACTTTGAAGTCATACCTCCAATAATTGAATCACCACCAAAAGAAAACACAACCATTACTGCTATTGCTGAGCGCGTAAAACAAAGCGAAAGCGGTTTTATACTCTTTAGTGAAACGGAGGAAATTTTATGGGTACGAGCTTATGTTATTAGTAGCGACGAAGGAGGTAATTTTTACAAAGAAATTTATTTGCAGGACAAAACTGAAAAAGCAGCAGTAGGAATGCGTATTCTTTTAGATAAAACGGCACTTTATACACACTATGGACTAGGAGAAAAAATAATAATCAGACTTAATGGGCTTGGGGCGGGCTATCACAGAGGAGTACTTTCAATAGGATCTTATCAGGTTGATGGAATAGCCTCATTAACCGAAACACAAATCAGTTCTCATATAATTCGTACTGACACAATTGAGGAATTAGTTCCTGAATCTACCCCAATAAATTCTATTGTTTCCCAAACGGTGGGAACACTTATTGAACTTGAAAATGTGCAATTTGGCAAAGGAGAAATAAACAAAACCTTTTCAGGTGAAGCTTTTGATACTTTTGATGGTGAACGACGCTTAGTGTCTTGTGATGACCAAAAGAGCCTATTTTTATCGACTAGTAATTATTCCAAATTTAAATCGGTTGTCCTTGATAGTCTGTCAGGAACCATTAGTGGTATTTTAACTCGAGATTATTATGACAATAAGTATATTTTAAGAATCAACAGTCCTGCTCAAATCAATTTTCTTACCCCAAGGTGTGATTTATTTTTTGAGATGCCTTTTGAAGAAGAAACCCTTGGCAAGTTTGAAAAAAATGGATGGTTCAATTTTATTGAAAAAGGGAGTGTATATTGGAAAGTTTATGAAGATGCCAATTCCCTAGGGCAGTCATTGCAAATTGGTGCCTATCGTTCAGGAGACAAGGCCTCCGTTTGTTGGTTAATTACTCCAAATATTGACTTAAGTGGTTTAAATCTTCCTCAGTTAGCTTTTAGAACCTCTACCTCATTTGCAGACAAAATTAAACTAGAGGTATTTTATAGCGTCAATTTTGAAGGATCAATAGCAGGAATAAAAAAAGCAAAATGGAAGCGACTAAATGGCAGCATCGCATCTAAAGATGAGGATGATTTACTTTGGATCGATTCAGGGCTTCTAGCTTTGCCCGAAAAGGATAGAGTGGCCATTGCATTTGTCTATTCGGGTTCTAGCAAATCTGATTTTGACGGTACTTTTGAATTGGATGATATCCGCATTTTAGAAGGGCAGTAATATATCCATTTTCAAAAAACTAAATTGTCATTTAGAGGTTTAGGATAAATCATTTTCTCTGTGCGCTATGCCGGCACTAGCTTGTTGGGTGGGTAATAGGAGCATGTCTGCCACATTCACATGAGGAGGTGCTTGAATCATAAAAACGATAGCGTGGGCAACATCTTCAGCGGTGAGGGGCTTTATTCCTTTATAAACTTGGTCAGCTTTATTTTGGTCTCCTTTAAAACGCACTAGCGAAAATTCCGTTTCTACCATACCAGGATGAATTATACCCACTCTAATATTTTCGCCTACTAAATCCATTCGCAAACCTTCCGTAAAAGAATCTACGGCAGCTTTGCTACTACAATAAACACTTCCCTTAGGATATGTTTCTTTAGCTGCAATCGAGCCAAGATTAATAATTTGCCCTTGTGGAGCAGTCAGCATCTGAGGAAGAAGGGCTTTGGTCACATACAATAATCCTTTGAGGTTGCTGTCTATCATGGCTTCCCAATCTTCTATTAAAGCTGTTTGAACAGGATCTAAACCGTGTGCATTTCCAGCATTATTTATCAAAACAGTGATGGGTGAAAATGCTTTAGGAATTGTTGCAAAAGAATCAAAGACCGCTCTTTGATCGGATACATCAAAGGTCAGAGTCAGAGAAGGCACACGAAGTTCTTTAGCTAATTGAGCTAACCGTTCTTCACGTCTTCCACAAAGAATCAATTGATTGCCCTTATAATCTAAAGCTTTTGCTATTGCCCAGCCAATACCGCTCGTAGCACCTGTGATTACTATATTATTTTTACTCATTTTTTTAATTTTATGGTATAGGTTTTCCCGTTGCGGCCTCCAAGATCAAAAACCAATCCTGAAGGTCTAATTCAATTTGAAGGGCTTTAAGCATCGCTTTCCATCGTTGTGGCTCGGTGCTACCCAAAACAGGATATATTTTAGCAGGATGCTTCAACAGCCAAGCTAAAAGAAGAGCAGCTTCAGAACCCTCGTATTTTTCAATCATTGGAGCTAAACATGTTGCTACTCTTTTTTGTGAAGGAGATTTCTCTTTAAAATAGGACCCTAAGGCTCCCCATGCCATAGTACCAATTTGATGGGTTTGCATAAAATCTAACGTACCATCAAAAAGGGGAGTATTGTGTGTAACTGAACACTCAATTTGATTCCAACTGAGAGGAAACTCTTGTTGCATGAGAGACATTTGTGAAGGAGTAAAATTAGAAACACCAAAGGCTAGAATTTTCCCATCTTTGAGTAAAGGATGTATTGCCTCAGCAATTTCTTCTCCCACCATCAGTGGGCTTGGACGGTGAAGAAGTAATAAATCTAAATAATCCGTTTTAAGCAAGCGCAAAGAAGTAGAAACACTTCTTTCGATATGAGAGAGAGAATAATCATAGTGCTGGACTTTGAGCGGACGACGATCACAAGGGAGTTGAATGCCACATTTAGAGATCAGTTGAATTTGGTCTCTTTCTATTTGGGAGGCTTCAAAAGCTTTTCCAAAAAGGGCTTCTGAAGTGTAGTGCCCGTAGATGTCTGCATGATCAAAAGTGGTGATGCCTTGTTCAAAAAGGTTTTCAAAAAGGCTCGTTTGTTCGGAAACCCTAAGTTTTTTCCCCCAATCTCCCCATGTCATTGCCCCTGAAATCAATCTTGAAAATCTAGACATTTTGAAAAATAAGCATTAATTTTCAAATTTAAATGTAGAAACAATAATATGCCCATAAACCACCACGGGATTCATTTTTTAACCAATTATTAACAACACAAGGTAAATTTAATTTTCAAATTTGCAATCCTAATAAAATTGTATAGAAGCTAAAAAAATGGAAGAAAATAATAATGCTATGGATATAAAAGCCATTAATGAAAAGATTGAGAAAGAGAGTGCTTTTGTAGATTTGCTCACACTTGAAATTAACAAGGTGATTGTTGGCCAAAAGGAAATGGTTGAACGCCTAATTATTGGCCTTTTAGGCCGAGGACACATTCTTCTTGAGGGTGTGCCAGGGTTAGCCAAAACCCTTGCCATCAACACTTTAAGTCAAGCAGTAAAAGGGAATTTTAGCCGCATACAGTTTACACCAGATTTGTTGCCAGCTGACGTGGTAGGAACCATGATTTACAACATAAAAGAAAATGAATTTTCTATCAAGAAGGGCCCAATTTTTGCCAATTTTGTCTTGGCAGATGAGATCAATCGAGCACCAGCCAAAGTTCAATCAGCTTTATTGGAGGCCATGCAAGAAAAACAAGTAACCATTGGCGATACTACCTTTAAATTGCCTCAACCATTTCTAGTAATGGCTACTCAAAACCCAGTAGAACAAGAAGGAACTTACCCGCTCCCAGAAGCTCAAGTAGACCGCTTTATGTTGAAGACAGTGATTGATTATCCTACAATTGCAGAAGAACAAAATATTGTTCGCAATAATCTGAGTAATGCTTCAGAGAAAGTGAAACCAGTGGTGAGTACAAAACAAATCCTAACAGCTCAGGAAGCTGTTGGTTCTGTGTATATGGATGAAAAAATAGAAAAATATATTCTCGATTTAATTTTCGCAACCCGCTATCCAGATCAGTATCAATTGGAAAAAATCAAACCTTTGATCAGCTTTGGAGCTTCACCTCGAGGGAGTATTAATCTAGCTACTGCTTCTAAATGTTATGCTTTTCTCAAGCACCGCGGTTATGTTATTCCTGAAGATGTTCGTGCTGTTATCTATGATGTTTTGCGACACAGAATTGGGTTGACCTATGAAGCCGAAGCAGAAAATATTTCTACAGAAGATTTAATAGGGCAGATTATAAATGAGGTTGCTGTTCCTTAAGGGGCGTAGTCAATTTCCTAATTTGATTCAAAAAACGCGATGGATACCAAAGCGCTTTTAAAAAAAGTTCGAAAAATCGAAATTAAAACCAGTCGCCTAAGTGACCATATTTTTGGTGGAGAATACCACTCCACATTTAAAGGTCGGGGGATGACGTTTAGTGAAGTAAGGCAATATCAATATGGAGATGACGTGAGAGCCATTGATTGGAATGTTACAGCCCGCTATAGAGAGCCCTATGTAAAAGTGTTTGAAGAAGAGCGTGAATTGACTTTGATGCTTGTTGTTGATGTGAGTGGTTCTGAAATGTTTGGCACCCAGCAACAGTTTAAGCGAGAAATTTTAACAGAAATTTCTGCCACACTTGCTTTTTCAGCACTTCAAAATAATGACAAAGTAGGGTTGTTACTTTTTTCTGATCAAGTAGAATTATTCATCCCTCCAAAAAAAGGACGTTTTCATATATTGAGAATAATTAGAGAATTGTTAGAGTTTCAACCAAAAAATAAAAAGACCAGTATTAATGCAGCCCTTGAATTCTTATCAGGAATTTTAAAAAAGAAAGCAATTGTGTTTTTACTTTCAGATTTTATTGATCAAAATTATGAAAACACCCTTCGAATTGCAGCAAAAAAGCACGACTTAACAGGAATAAGAGTATATGATGCAAAAGAGGAACGACTTCCAAACCTAGGGATTCTTCCAATGGTCGATGCTGAAACAGGAAGGGTCCAATGGGTCAATACACAATCTAAAAAAGTTAGAGATCGATACGAAAAAAATCATCTTCAACAAAAGGCTATTTTTCAGGATCTTTTTCGAAAAAATGGAGCTGGAACTATAAGTTGTCGAGTAGATGAAAGCTATGTCAAGAAGCTGTTGAACTATTTTAAAGCGAGAATCTAAATATGCTTAAAATAAAATATTTTATTGTGAGTTTATTTGCATTAGGTGTGGTTTCAGCACAAACCGTTAGTGTAGAAGCTATCGTAGATTCAACTACTGTGCTATTGGGGTCTCAACTTAATTATACATTGCAAGTAAAAACAGATTCTATTGCAGAGGTAGTTTTTCCTGAAACCTTCTCTTTTGCGCCCTTTGAAATATTGGATATAAGCCCTATTGATACGATCATAGAACAATCGCACTATCTGTACATGAGAAAATTTGCGCTTATTCAGTTCGATTCAGGAAATTACTATCTCCCTCAACAGCAAGTTTTGGTGAATGGCTTTTCCAAGTTGACTGATCCAATCGCTATTCGTGTCAACCCTGTGATTGTTGATACTCTAAAACAGAATTTATATGCGATTAAGCCACTGCAAGAAGTATCAAAAAATTATGATAAACTCATTACGCAACTCCTTTTGGGACTTTTAATAGGACTCGTTCTAGTTGGAGTTTTGTATGGTTATCTTTTTCAAAAAAGACGCAAAGAGGAAAGGCTAAAAGCATTGCCCCCTTTTGATAAAGCAATAGAACAGCTTGAAGAACTTGCAACAGCTAGTCCTGCTCTACAAGAAGAGTTTAAAGACTATTATTCAAGGCTCACCGATGTGATACGCCGTTATTTAGAAGAAGATGCTAAGATAGATGCTCTTGAAAGTACTTCTGATCAATTGTTATTAAAGTTGGAAGCCCTAAGAGAACTAGGAACGCTTAACTTAGAAAAAGAGACTCTAAAATCATTGCGAACAGTTTTACAAAATGCGGATTTAGTAAAATTTGCTAAATCGTTACCAGAAGTTCGTCACGCAGATGCAGATCGCAAAGCCATAAAAGCTATTGTTATCGAGACCAAAGAAGTTTTGCCGGAGCCTACAGAAGAAGAATTGAGGCAACAAGCAGAATATCAAGAAATGCTAGCCAAAAAAGCTCGGAAAAGGCAATTCATTAGATTGAGTTTAGGCGTGGTCCTTTTACTTTTAATGGGTCTGTTATCATCAATGGCTATTTATGGATATTATCCGGTACGTGATACGCTTTTAGGTTATCCAACCAAAAAATTAGAAAATACACAGTGGATAAAAAGTCAATATGGAACCCCTCCCATTGAACTCGAAACACCAAAAGTGCTAATACGTATCCCCAGTGAAAGTAAAACTTTTACCCAATTTAGGGAGGGAAGTTATGATAGCTCGTTTTATATAGATTTATCTTTTGATTTTCCAAAAGAGGCTCCACAGCAAACCACCGACTCATTGGCTAACCCAGTGCAAGCAAATGCAGAAAAAGCACAAGCCTTAGTCAATTCAATCATTTCTAATTTTGAAGCCGCAGGGGCGGTCAACATTTTAATCAAACAAGAGGCTGTTACCGCACCTAGCGGTGTGCCCCTTTCCAAAATATATGGGACATTAGACTATCCAAAAAAAGGAAGTAAAACAAGAGTAAGGTGTAATTTTTCAGCTCATCTAATCACTTTTGAAGAAGGGACAATCATTTTAACAATGATGTATGAAAAAGAAGACCGCTACGGAACTAAAATTGAACAGAGAATTATTAATAGTTTGTCATTAATTGAATCACTATAGCCAATGTGGGACGGTATAGACTTTGCGAATCCTGAATATTTTTGGTTGTTTTTGTTGCTCCCTGTGGTCATTATATGGCATTATTTTACAGCCAAAAAGACCCAAGCAAGACTAAAAATATCTTCTCTAAATGCCTTTGAAAACAAAACTTCATTTTTAGCACAATTGCGCCCCTTTTTATTTGTCTTAAGACTGGCGGCTTTGATTTTTATTATTTTGGGATTAGCCCGCCCACAGACCGTTGATGTATCTGTACGGACCAAAACCAACAAAGGAATCGATATCATTATGGCAATTGATATTTCATCAAGCATGTTGGCTCAAGATCTAAAGCCAGACAGGCTGAGTGCGCTCAAGAGAGTTGCTGCTGCCTTTGTTGATGATCGTCTTTCAGACCGAATTGGACTAGTGGTTTATGCAGGTGAAAGTTATACCAAGACACCCATAACGAGCGATAATAATATTGTTAAAAGAGCGCTTCTTGAGATAGTCTATGACGGCGTCATTGAAGACGGCACAGCAATTGGAATGGGTTTGGCGACCTCAGTAAACCGCTTAAAAGATAGTAAAGCCAAAAGCAAAGTCATCATCTTACTCACAGATGGTGTCAATAATTCAGGATTTATAGATCCTAAAATTGCTACAGAATTGGCAGTTGAGTTTAACATTAAAACGTATACGATTGGACTTGGAAGCAATGGCACAGCTCGAGCACCAGTGGGGGTTTTGCCCAATGGAAAATTTCAGTATGGTATGACAAAAGTTGAAATTGATGAAACGCTCCTAAAAGAAATAGCAGAGGCTACCGGAGGGCTTTATTTTAGAGCTACCGACAATAAAAAACTTGAAGAAATTTATGCTGAAATTAATAAATTAGAAAAGACAGAAATTGAAGAGTTTAAATATTATAATTATCAAGAAAAGTATAGAATGCTCATCCTTTTTGCACTAGGATTGCTAGGGGTTGAATGGATTCTAAGAAATACAATTTTTAAAAGTTTCATATAAATGTATCAATTGGACGCTCCCAACTATTTTTATTGTCTGGCTTTATTGCCCCTTGTATGGTTTTCGTTTTTGTTGGTTCGAAGATGGAAAAAGAAAACACAAAAAACCTTTGCGAGTCTTCCCTTATTGAATGCTCTTAGTCCAAACCGTTCGTTTTTTAAGCCAGGATTAAAATTACTTCTAATTAGTTTTGCCATCGTCTTGATGGTTATAGGTTTAGTAAATCCTAAAATAGGCACACAACTTGAAACGGTCAAGCGGGAAGGTGTAGACATTGTTTTTGCCATAGATGTTTCTAAAAGTATGTTGGCTGAAGATATTGCTCCCAATCGTTTAGAAAAGTCAAAGCGCTTGGTTTCTGCTATATTAAACCAACTTGCCAGCGACCGGGTTGGAATTGTAGCCTATGCTGCACAAGCTATTCCACAATTGCCCATAACAACAGATTATGGCGCAGCTAAGATGTTTTTACAAGCCTTGAACACCGAAATGCTTTCCTCTCAAGGAACTGCCCTTGACAGTGCTATCGACCTTTCAGGCACATTTTTTGATGATGAAGATCAAACCAATAGGGTATTGTTTTTAATATCAGATGGAGAAGATCATTCAGACGATGCGGCTAATGCAGCAGAAAGAGCGGCAGATATTGGAATTAAGATTTTTACACTTGGTGTGGGGACTGAAGAAGGAGGCCCCATACCAATAAAGAACAAAGGAGTGATTGATTCTTATAAAAAGGATTTTGAAGGCGAGGTAGTCATCACCAAAAAAAACCCTATCGTTCTAGCCCAAATTGCTGAAGCTACTGGAGGAGCTTATCAAGACGGGAATAATACCCAAGAGGTCTTAGATTTTGTTTCTCAAACTTTAAAAGATATGGATAAGAAAGAATTTGAAGCTAAGAAATTTGTAAGTTACAAAGACCGATTCCAACCTTTTTTACTAGGCTCTTTATTTTTTCTGATTTTGGAATTATTTTTGTTTGAAACCAAGACACGATGGATTCAAAAGTTAGACTTATTTAACGAAAATGAATAACCTGTATAGACCGCTTTTTTTGATCACAATAGGAGCTTGCTTTTTTGTTTCAGCCCAAGAGAGTGAAATAGATAATTTTATTTATGAAGGAAATAAAAAGGTTGGCGAAAAAGAGTATTTTTTTGCTGAGACAGACTACAGGAAAGCCCTCTCCGAGGCTCCCGAACGAAACGAAGCGCTCCATAATCTAGGCAATGTACACTTTGAAAACGGGAATTTGGAGGAGGCCTCCCAACGATTTTTTCAGGCGCAAAAATTTGCTCCTTCTAAAGCTGAAAAGCATCTCGCTTTTCACAATATGGGAAACGTTTTCATGAAAAAGAAAGACTATGCAAAAGCAGTAGAAGCCTATAAAAACGCTTTGAGAAACAACCCTACTGACGATGAAACAAGATACAATTATGCTCTCGCCAAAGAGTTATTAGAAAAAGAAAAACCACAACAGCAAGAGGATCAACAAGATCAAAATAAGGACAATCAGCAAGATAAGCAGGAGCAAGAAGATCAAGAAAATAAAGACAAAAAAGGCGAGCAAGACCAAGAGAGTGATCAAAATGATAAAGGAGACGAGGGAGAGCAAAAAGAACAAGAGGGTGAGCCTGATGAAAAAGAAGGAGACCAGAGTCCACAAAATGGAAACCCAAATCAGGAGAAGCAACAACCTCCACCACCACGAGAGGGTCAGTTGTCTCCTCAGCAAGTACAGAGCTTGTTAGAGGCTATGAATAATCAAGAAAAAGATGTTCAAAAAAAGATTAATGCTGAAAAGATAAATGCAACTCCAGTAAGAAGAAAAAAAGATTGGTAATATGAAAGGGAATTCTCTTTTATTGGGATTAGTTTTTTATATCGGTATGGTAACGCCATTGCTTGGTCAAATATCCTTTGAAACTCAAGTGAGCAAAAAAAAATTAGGCCTGAATGAACGGCTTCGGGTTGACTTTGTGATGAATGAAAATGGAGACAACTTTAACCCACCAAATTTTCAAGATTTTCAAGTGGTTTCTGGACCACAGCAAGCTGTTAGTCGATCTTGGGTCAATGGGGTGAGAAGTTTTTCAAAAAAATACACCTATTTTTTGATGCCTAAAAAAAAGGGAACTTTAAACATCCAGCAAGCCACTGTCACTATTGATGGTGAAGTTTACAAAACCAGCCCTGTGAACATCACAGTTACTGCCGCTGTGGCCAGGCCAAATGACCCAAATAATGTAGATTATATAGCAGATGAAAACCTACACTTAGTGGCAGAGATTTCAAATTATAGACCCTACCTCAATGAAGCAATAACTGTTTTATATAAAATATATTTTAGAAACCCGATTGGTATTTCTAATGTACAAGAATTGGAAAGTCCAGAGTTTTCAGATTTTTGGAGCCACAACATTAGCATTCCACAGATTACAGTTGGAAATGGTACTTATAAAAATGAACCCTACCGAGAGGTGGTTTGGCGCAAAGTTGTGCTGTATCCACAAAAGAAGGGGACTCTAGCCCTTGAACCTCTTACACTCACTATGAACGTTGATATTCCTTCTAACAGAAGAGATATCTTTGGAAAAAGAGTATATAGGCAAATTCAAAAAACAATTACTGCAGGCGGAGTGAATATTAAAGTTAAATCACTACCCTCTGAAGGGCAGCCCCAAAATTTTTCGGGTGCCGTAGGCCAATTTGATTTTGATGTGGTTTTGAGTAAAGATGCTTTGAAAGCCACAGAATCATTTCAGGCTAAAGTGAAAGTTCGGGGTAATGGGAATTTAAAGCTTTTTGATTTACCTAAGATTAGCGTGCCTAACACCTTAGAGCTTTATGAACCCGAGCATAATGAAAAAGTAAAAACTACTTTAAAAGGAATGCAAGGCACGATTGAAGACAGCTACACTATAGTCCCTCAATATCAAGGGAAATATCCTATTCCTGAAGTTATATTTTCCTACTTTGATCCAAAACAAGAGGTCTACAAGACAGTAGAATCACAAAAATTGATAGTAGATGTTTTTGATGGCCCTGTGGCAGGCAATGTCGTTTCTTCAAATAATGCTCAGTCTCAGCAACAGAATATTGTCCTATCAGATTCTGCCTTTAGATTTATAAATTTAGATACTTCTTTGACTTCAAGGCAAAAGTCACTTTTCTGGAAATCAAACAAATATTGGGGATTTGTTCTTTCACCATTTGCAGCCCTTTTACTTTTATTTGTTGTGCAAAGAAATAGAAACAACAATCCTTTAAACGAGCAGCAATCGAAGCAACGTGCTGCAAATCGATTAGCAAGAAAATATTTGAGTTCTGCAAAAGTAGCTATGCAGCAACAATCTCAATTTTATGAAGCATTAGAACGCGCGTTGCACAATTATTTAAAAGCAAAACTAAATTTAGAAACACAAGAATTTAGTAAGCTCAAAATAAATTCAGTTTTGGCTGAGCGTAAGGTGAGTGAAAAAACGTGTCATGCATTTGTGACTCTTCTAGAAAATTGTGAACAAGCGCGATATGCTCCTGGCTCTTTGGTAAACATGAACGAAGATTTTAAGGATGCAAGTAGCATAATTGCCATTTTAGACAAAGAATTGAAATGAAACGAGTGAAGCTAAAATTATTTATTTCCAATCACTTAAAACTCTTTTTTGGAGTCATTTTTTTAGTTTGTAGTGCCCTGTTTTTTGCTCAAGAGAATATGCAACCTGTATTTCAAGAAGGCAACAATGCCTATAATGAGGGAGACTATAATAAAGCGGTGCACCTTTATGAACAAGTTTTAAAAATGGGGCAACACAGCTCAATTTTATATTATAATTTAGGTAATGGACATTATCGCTTAAATAATGTAGCAGAGAGTATTTTTTATTATGAAAAAGCCAAACAATTAGACCCTGATAATGAAGATATTATAATCAATAGTGCGTTTGCTCAAAACATGACTATTGATGCTATAGAACCTTTACCAATTTCTCAATTAACTCGTATAGAAGACTTTTTCTTAAGCCTTCTTTCAATTGAAGGTTGGGCCTATACGTCTGTACTTTTTGCTTGGCTATTGGCTATATTTTTTGCTGCCTATTTGTGGTTGAATAGGTCTTTTTGGAAAAGATTTTTTTTCACAACCAGTATTCTCAGTCTTCTTTTTTTATTGGCTAGCTACTCCTTGGCATCAGTTAAAGACTATAAGAATAAAACTACACAATATGCGATCCTATTTTCAGAACAACTCAACATTCGTTCTGAGCCTAACGATCGAAGTGAAATATTATTTGTTTTGCATAAGGGGACTAAAGTGCGAGTCACGGATTCTTTACAAGAGTGGAAAAAAATTAATATTGCTAATGGGGCAACGGGGTGGATAAAAAATGCTTCATTAAAAAATTTAAATTAAAGCAAATTAGAAGGCTCTTGATTGGGGAACTCATGAGAAACCCATTGGTATGAAAATTTGCCAAATTCAAGTAGGTATTGATAGAATCTAGAATCCTCTTCAAAAGTTGATGGAACAAGCGTAATTACATCACTGATCTGTTCATATATTAATGCTAGGGCACTTAAAATAAAACACCACTTTAGCACTCCAAAAACCCCTCCTAACATTCTATTTAATAGCCCAAGTGCAGCTAATTTCAATATTTTGGTCAGCGCTTTTGCCAGTATTGAAATAGCAATTACAATTAGTACAAACAACAAAAGAAAACTAATTCCATTTAAAATTTGAGGACTTGTGTCAATATGATTGGCTAGAAAAAGAGAAGCTTCTCTTGAAAAAATAAAGGCAATCCAAAGCCCTAAAATAAGGGCTAAAAATCTTGAAACTTCGATTATTAAACCTTTTCGAAATCCATTTATGAAGCCCCATGTTAATAACAAAAGAACAATTATATCAAAACTATTCATAGGGTGAAATTACATATTTTTAAACCCCTAGCACAACAATATGTGTACCTTTACCCACAATGAAAAAAGAAGTTAGAGACCCTAAACTCAAAGAACGATGGGAGTTGCTAATTGACCAACTAACCCAACAATTTTCTGATGCTGAAGTATTGGAGGTAGAGGGGGTTCTTTATCTCATTGGCTTGCAAGAATTGGGTAAAATTGAACAAAAATTCAAAAAAGATGATAATGTGAATCTTATTCATGTCGGTATTTGTACAGTCTTAGAACCCTACGGTTTTTATCGTTTTGATTTTATAGACGATAATGGATGGCCACATTTTGAATTGATTGAAAGCCTACCTGTTTTAAAGCCAGGGGAGCAAAGTTTATTAATAAAAACTGCCATTGTTGAATACTTTTTAAGGCGTGGAGATATTTCATAAAACTTACCGTATTTTTGCTCTATGATTGCTTCTATTAAAGATCACAAAGAAATTGTTGAAAAATTTAAAGCCAAAGACACTAAAGAACTAGAGGCTTTTCGCATCCAATATTTAGGTAAGAAAGGAATTTTAAATGACTTTTTTAAAGCTTTTAGAGAAGTTCCTGCTGAAGAAAAAAAAGTTTATGGACAAGAAATCAATCAACTCAAAGAATTAATCAACACCAAACTCTTAGCACAGATAGCAGCATTAAAGCCATCTGAAGGAACAGAAGATGCTACTGACATTAGTAGGCCAGGGTTTCCACTTGAAATGGGAAATCGACATCCATTATCGCTAGTTCGTAATCGAATTATAGATATTTTTAAGCAGATTGGTTTTGACCTCTCTGAAGGCCCAGAAATTGAAGACGATTGGCATAACTTTTCAGCTTTAAATTTGCCAGAACACCACCCTGCACGGGACATGCAAGACACTTTTTTTATTCAAACTAATCCTGATATTTTATTGCGAACCCATACGTCATCTGTACAAGTGAGACATATGGAAAACAATCAACCTCCAATTCGTACCATCTCGCCAGGTCGTGTGTTTCGAAACGAGGCTATCTCAGCTAGAGCTCACTGTCTTTTTCATCAAATTGAAGGCCTCTATATTGACAAAGAAGTATCGTTTGCTGACTTGAAACAAACCTTACTTTATTTCACTAAATCACTCTTTGGCAATTCTAAAATTCGACTTCGCCCTTCTTACTTTCCATTCACTGAGCCTAGTGCAGAAGTAGATATTTATTGGGGATTAGAGACCGAAGTAGATTATCGCATTACCAAGGGCACAGGATGGTTAGAAATTATGGGCTGTGGAATGGTGGATCCTAACGTATTAAAAAACTGTGGAATTGATCCAGAAATTTATTCTGGTTTTGCTTTTGGTTTGGGGATTGAGCGTATAGCTATGTTGCTTTATCAAATTAGTGATATTCGATTGTTTTTTGAAAATGACTTACGTTTTTTAAAACAATTTAGAGCGACGCTCTAAAAGTTATAGCCATGCCTTCCAAGGAATTCTGCTCAGCAGCAAAACCAATCCTAAACTATAGAAAATAGCTATTCGAGAAAACTTTTTGGAATCTTCGGTTTGTCTTTTATGCAATGACCAGCCTAAGGTAATCAGGAATAGAGCAATTAAGTTTGTGGTAGGGTGCTCAACTAAATAAAGACGGGCCTCACTATTTTTCATCACGCCACCCATACCAAGATCAGACCAATAAGAAAACCAAGGCGATACAAAATAGAGAACTAGTCCCACCAATAGCTGAATGTGAGAAAAAATCAAGGCAAATAATGAAATTCTTAAATCTGTAGCTTGAAAATTCTTCTTCGATATACGAGCACGAAAAGCATTGATGATGGCTATGAGTAACACAGCTAAAGTAAGATAAGCCCAATACGAATGGATAAATTTTAATACAGAATACATAAACCTTAATTTTTTCTAAAAATACATTTTATTCTTAATTTACTATTTTAAATATGCAAATAACCTTAAGAAAATTGAATGCTATGAAACCCAATACCTTGGTTGTAATTTTTAAGTCAACTTTGAAGTTAGAAACAAAAAAAGCATATCAGTATTATGTGCTTCAAATGGAAGATCTAGTAAAAAAGCAACCCGGTTATTTGGGTCATGTGTCCCTGAGAAATAAAAATGGATTGGGACTAACGTTGAGCTATTGGGAAAACGAAGAAGCTCTTTTGCATTGGAAACAACAAGCAGCACATAAAGAAGCACAATTTGAAGGAAGGAGACAATTTTATTCTTCCTACTCTATTGAAGTAGCAGAAATAAATCGGTCTTATTCATTTCCATAAAAAAAGGTCAAAACTATTTGATAAAAAAATTAATTGAACAACCAAGGAGAGGATACAATGAGAAAAATTATCCATGTTGATATGGATGCTTTTTATGCTTCTGTTGAGCAACTAGACGACCCATCCCTTCGTCAACAGCCCATTGCAGTTGGAGGTGGAAAATCTAGAGGTGTTGTTGCTGCTGCAAGTTATGAGGCGCGAAAATTTGGTGTACGAAGTGCTATGAGTGGTTCTTTAGCTCAACGATTATGCCCTGAATTGATTTTTGTAAAACCACGTTTTGATCGCTATAAGTCTATTTCTCAACAGATTAGAAAAATATTCCTTGAATACACGCAACTAGTAGAACCTCTATCCCTTGATGAAGCCTATTTGGATGTGACTCAAAATCATTTTAATAACCCATCTGCTACATTGATGGCCTCAGAAATAAGAAAAAAAATTTTTGAACAAACTGGACTAAACGCTTCAGCGGGAATTTCTGTAAATAAGTTTATTGCAAAAATTGCTAGTGATTGGAACAAGCCAAATGGTCAAAAGACAGTTTCGCCAGAAGAGGTTCTCCCTTTTTTAGCGCGGTTGGATGTCAAAAAATTTCATGGAGTAGGAAAGAAAACTAGAGAAAAACTCTATCACTTGGGGATTTATACTGGTGAGGATCTAAGGGCACAACCAAAAGAAGTATTGGATGCTCATTTTGGGAAAATGGGTAATTATTTATTTGATGTTGCTCGAGGAGTTCATAACAGTGCAGTCAAGCCTCATCACATCCCAAAATCGATTGGTGCAGAACGAACATTTGAACAGAATCTTGCTTCAGAACTATTCCTTTTGGAAAAATTAGAAGCGCTAGGTGGATTAATTGAAGAGCGTTTGCAAAAAGCTAAAGCTTCTGGAAAAACAGTCACTCTCAAAATAAAATACAGTGACTTTGTAGTTCAAACTCGCCAAAAAACCTTGTCCTATTTTATAGCTAGTGCTCCTTTAATCGTTGAAGAAGCTAAAGAATTGCTTTATCAAGAAAAACTAGCAAATTCAGTTCGTTTGTTGGGAATAAGTATTTCGCAATTGCATTTTAAGTCTGATCAAAAAAAAGGAAATACGAAGAAAACATTGATTCAAAAAGAAAAGCAAATCCGGTTGCCTTTTTAAATGACACTAACCCTCAGCGTATTTACCATACCTTTTTTAGAAATTGGCATTGCGGTTAAATTCACCACAAGATCTTCTTCTCGAACATATCCTTTTTGATGGGCAATAGCATTAATCTCTTCTACAGTGTTATCAGTACTTTGGAAATTATCATAATAAAAAGCTTTAACACCCCAAAGTAAGCTCAGTTGAGTGAGAATTCTTTTATTTGATGTGAAAACCAAGATGTTTGAAATAGGTCTCCAAGCTGAAATTTGATATGCGGTATACCCACTATTCGTAAGAGTGCAAATGGCGTTTGCTTTGATATCAGTTGCAATTTGTGCAGCATGAAAACAAACAGATTTGGTAATGAATCTTTTGGTTCTAATATTTGGAGGATCTTGTGGCACAATCACTCGCTTTGAGTTTTCAACTTGCATCACAATTGTCCTAACAGTTTCAACCACTTCAACAGGGTATTTCCCAACAGAGGTTTCTCCAGAAAGCATCACAGCATCGGCTCCATCCATAACAGAATTGGCAACATCATTGACTTCTGCTCTTGTAGGCGTAAGACTTTCGGTCATGGTTTCCATCATCTGGGTGGCTATGATAATAGGAATTCGTGCTTTTTTAGAAAGTAAAACCAATTCTTTTTGAAGAAGTGGAACTTCGGCAACGGGAACTTCAACCCCTAAATCCCCCCGGGCAACCATTAAGCCCTCACTATAAGCAATTATTTTATCTATGTTTTCAATAGCTTCAGGCTTTTCAATTTTAGAAATGACAGGTAATGGCTTGTCAAGATGTTTTTTCATGAGGTCTTTGAGCATCAATACATCCTCACTATGGCGAACAAATGAAAGAGCAATCCAGTCTACGTCCTGCGTAAAAATAAATTCAGCATCTTTGACGTCCTTTTCTGTTAGCGCAGGAAGTGATATATTGGTGTTGGGAAGATTTACGCCTTTATTTGATTTAAAGGGTCCTCCCTGTAATACTTTAGTAGTGACTTCAGTATTTTTATCTGTAGAAATCACTTCAAAAATTAATTTTCCATCATCCAAGAGAATTTTTTCACCAGGAGTAACATCTTTAGGAAATTGCTGGTAGTTCATGTAGGCTTTTTGGGCATTGCCCACAAAGGGTGCTTGGGTACTGAAAACGACCTCATCTTCAGGATGGACCACACTTCCTTCTTCCATTTTCCCGACTCTTAATTTTGGCCCCTGTAAATCAGCTAAAATGGCACTTTGGGTATTTAATTTTTTATCTGCTTGCCGAATTTTTTTTATCCGATCTTCTACTTCCTCGTATTTGGCATGAGAAAAATTAACTCTAAACACATTCACACCAGCCAAAATCATTTTTTCAATAATGTTTTGTTCGTCACATGAGGGTCCAAGGGTAGCAACAATTTTAGTTTTTTTGATAGGTTTCATCAATCAAATATTAAATGCAATTGGTTTTGGATTTTATCATTTTCAATAGTGTAGTGCAATGCAATGTTTGAAAGTTTTTGTAGAGCTGATCTAATTTTATTCAAAGTTATTCGATCGTTCACTTTTATGATAAAATCTAGTTGTTTAAATTCAGTTAATAAATATACTTCTTTTCGATTGGGGGTATCAAACAATGTGTTGTTTAATTTTTCTTTACTCGATAAAACTTTTTGAAATTTATTTGAAAACATTTCAGCTATAATACCTTCTGTTTCTTTTTCCCAAATAAAACGACTAAAAAAGACATTTGTGTTAGGAAAATCTAGATCTTGTTTAGAGCGATAAAAACTACTGTCTAAAATTTGATTTAATTGAAAGGCTATTTGATAATCTTCGTCACTGCTGCAGACCCCTTCAAGAAAAAAGGTATCATTAAAATTTTCAGTATCTAGTTGATACGTTTTACTCACTTTTTTCATTAGGTGACAGACTTTATTTTTAAGGCATAATACCCCCTTCTTGCCACTTTTTCTTCAGCTTTTTTCTTGGAGATATCTCTGGCCTTGGCAACTTGTTTTTTGTCGATAAAGAAAGTAGAACTATAATTCACTTTAGGATCTAAACCAAGATCTTCTTTAGTTTCAAAATGATATTCTTTTTTGTTTTTTTGAGCCCATTCAATCACTGCACTTTTATAACTCAACACTTGACCATCAAGTGATTCAATATCGATATATTCAAAAATAATTTTATCCAAAACAAAGACCTTACTTTTCTCATAACCTTTGTCAATGAATAGAGCTCCAAGGAGTGATTCTAACAAATTGCCATGAACATCTTCTCCAAAATAACTTTGTTTGTGATCGGTTTGCATCCACTGCATTAAATTAAGATTCTTACCAATACGATTTAACTGATCTCTACTTACAATTTGAGCGCGCATTTGAGTGAGTTTTCCTTCATTGGCTTTTGGAAAATATTCGAAGAGGTAGTGAGCAACCACTGTATTCAAGAGTGCATCTCCTAAAAATTCTAACCGTTCAAAGTTGACTTTCATTCCAGAGTCATCACGTTGATTCAGAGAAGGGTGAATAAAGGCTCTTAGATAAACTGACTTGTTTTTAGCTTGAATGCCAAGATGTTTTTTTAATTGCATAAAAAACTCCCCGGATGTTTCCATGCGGGGAGTCAATATGTTAGTTAAAAATTTTACCATCGTAACCTTTTAGTGCACATATTTCTTAAAAATCAAACAAGCATTGTGGCCCCCAAATCCAAAAGTGTTAGAAAGTGCAATATTAACCGTTCTCTTTTTTGGTTTTCCAAATGTGAAATCAATTTTTTGATCAATTTTTTCATCTGGGGTTTGATGATTTATAGTAGGTGGCACTATGCTATGCTGAATCGACATAATAGATGAAATAGCTTCAATAGCACCTGCTGCACCCAATAAATGGCCAGTCATAGATTTAGTAGAATTGATATTCATTTTATAGGCATGGTCACCAAAAACAGAAAGTATGGCTTGTGATTCCGCAATGTCTCCCAATGGGGTGGAGGTACCGTGCATATTTATAGTATCGATGTCCTCTGGCTTTAGTCCTGCATTTTCCAACCCGTTAATCATTACATTTTTAGCTCCTAAACCTTCAGGGTGTGGAGCTGTCATGTGGTATGCGTCAGCTGAAAGCCCTCCTGCAGCAACCTCGGCATAAATTTTAGCGTCTCGAGCTAGCGCATGTTCTAAGCTTTCAAAAATGAGTGTACCAGAACCTTCTCCTAAAACAAATCCATCACGATCTTTATCAAAAGGTCGTGAAGCTGTTTTTGGATCATCGTTTCTTGTAGACAAGGCACGCATAGCATTAAAACCACCAATACCTGCTTTGGTCACAGCAGCTTCTGAACCACCCGTAACAATCATATCAGCATATCCAAGGCGTATATAATTCAATGAATCAATCATCGCATTAGAAGAAGAAGCACAGGCAGATACTGTAGCGAAGTTGGGACCGCCAAATCCATATCTGATTGAGATAAGCCCCGGAGCGATATCGGCAATCATTTTTGGAATAAAAAACGGATTAAAACGTGGAATACCGTTGTTAGCAGCTAATCCTAAAACTTCATTTTGAAACGTTTCTAGGCCGCCAATTCCAGCGCCCCATATAACCCCAACTCGATTTTTGTTTAATGTCTCTAAATCAATGCCAGCGTGGTTTATTGCCTCGGCTGTCGAGACCATAGCATACTGTGTAAAACGGTCCATTTTCCGAGCCTCTTTACGGTCTAAATGATCTTGTATATTGAAGTTTTTAACCTCGCACGCAAACTGGGTTTTGAAATGAGTAGAATCAAAATAAGTAATAGGTGCAGCACCACTGGTCCCAGAAAGTAAACCCTCCCAATATTCCGAGAGGGTATTTCCAATAGGAGTGAGTGCCCCCAATCCGGTAACTACTACACGTCTTGGATTCATGGCACAAATTTATTCTGCTTGTTCAATAAATTGAATGGCTTGTCCTACCGTTGCTATATTTTCAGCTTGGTCATCAGGGATTTGAATATCAAATTCCTTTTCAAATTCCATGATTAGTTCCACTGTGTCTAGCGAATCTGCACCTAAATCGTTGGTGAAACTTGCTTCTGGAACAACTTCATTTTCGTCAACGCCCAGTTTATCAACAATAATGGCTTTGACTCTTGCGGTAATGTCTGACATAGTCAATTAGGTTTATATTTAATGTGGACAAAAATAAAAAAACTTTAAACGATAACGTTTAAATAGGTTAACAATAATAGTTTTAATTTGCGATATGCCTTTTAAAGAATATGTTAAATTATTTAACTTAAGACAGTGAAAAAATGGCTTTTAAACCTAAAAGGCTGATTCTTTTCGCCTCTGGAAGTGGTACAAACGTCCAAAACATTTGCGAATATTTCCAAGGAGAAGATAATGTAGACATTGTTTTAGTGGCAGGAAATAATAAACAGGCACAAGTATGGGACAGAATAAAACCGTTCCATATTGAGGGTTATTGTTTTGACAAGAAGGCACTTATTAACGGCAAAGTTCTATCGAATCTTAGGCAATATGCTCCCGATTTAATTATCCTGGCGGGCTTTTTATTAAAAATTCCAGAGGCATTAGTGGAAGCCTTTCCACAACAAATAATTAATATACATCCCTCCTTGTTACCTAAATATGGAGGCAAGGGAATGTATGGTATGCATGTTCATCAAGCCGTTAAGGAAAATAGGGAAACAATGTCAGGCATTAGTATTCACTATGTCAATCAATTTTATGATGAGGGGCAACTCTTGTTTCAAGCAAGTGTGGCAATTAAAAGTCAAGATTCAGCAGGTGATATTGCTCATAAAGTTCAGCAATTAGAATATGAACATTATCCTAAAGTGATCAAAAAATTACTTTTTGATTCCAAAATGATAGATGAAAAATAATATTTTTCTTTATACAGATGGAGCAGCAAGCGGAAATCCGGGCCCCGGTGGTTTTGGTATCATATTGGTATGGGAAGGTCAAAACTATGTTAAAGAGTGGTCTCAAGGGTTCAGGCGAACGACCAACAACAGAATGGAATTATTAGCCGTCATAGTAGGATTAGAACTTTTAAAGAAACAGCCCATGACTGTGGTAGTATATTCAGATTCCAAATATGTGATTGACTCAGTCAACAAAGGGTGGGTTTTCAATTGGGAAAAAAAGTATTTCAAGGACAAAAAAAATCCAGATTTATGGAAACGGTTTTTAAAAATATACAGAAAACATAAAGTTCATTTTCAGTGGGTCAAAGGCCACAGTAAGCATCCTCAAAATGAACGTTGTGACCAAATGGCTGTGGCAGCATATAAAAAGAAAAAGGGACTTCTAGAAGACAGCTATTATGAAGCACAAGAAAAGCAACATCCCCTCTGAAATGAACTGTGGATTTCTTTTAAAGAATAAGTTTTGAAAGTGAGTAGAACCCCAAAAAGGTTTATTATTTTTGCACCATGAATAACAAAATTTTGGTCTTAGGAACTATTGCCTATGATGCCATTGAAACTCCTTTTGACAAATCTGGTAAAATTTTAGGTGGGTGTGCAACCTATATAGGATTGTCTACAACACATTTTGATAATAGATGTGGTTTGGTCTCAATTGTTGGGAATGATTTTGAGAAACAATACTTAGACATGTTAATTCAAAAAGAAATTGATCTCAGCGGTGTTGAGTTGCATCCTACTGAAAAAACTTTTTTTTGGAGCGGGCGCTATCATAATGACCTGAATACAAGAACAACATTAGACACACAACTAAACGTTATTGAAAAATTTAACCCGGTTGTCCCTGAAAATTTTAAAGACGCCTCATTCTTAATGCTAGGAAATTTACATCCTGCATTGCAATTAGAGATTCTCGAGCAGATGCCAACCAAACCAGAAGTGGTTCTTCTAGACACAATGAACTATTGGATAGCGGATTTTCGTGAAGACCTAGATGAAATAATTTCAAAAACGAATGTTATATCCATCAATGATGAAGAAGCAAGAATGCTAACAAATTGCCACTCATTGGTTAAAGCAGCTCAAAAAATTCAAAAAATGGGCCCTGAATTTGTCATTATCAAAAAAGGAGAGCATGGCGCATTATTGTTTTATAAAAACGAGGTTTTTTGTGCCCCAGCACTTCCTCTAGAAGAAGTTTTTGACCCCACAGGGGCTGGAGATTCATTTATCGGGGGTATAGTAGGTTTTTTAGCACAGCAGCAACAATTTGATTATCATACTATGAAAACAGCACTGATCTACGGGTCAGCTTTGGCTTCAATAACAGTAGAGCAATTTGGAGTTAAAAGTCTACAAGCCCTAGAAACACCTGACCTTATCCGTAGAATCAGAACGTTTAAGAATTTAACAGAATATGAAATTGAATTGCCTTAAATTAGCTTAATGAGTGACGCCATTAAACACGAATGTGGAATTGCGCTTTTAAGACTAAAGCAGCCACTTTCTTTCTACAAAGAAAAATATGGCAGTTCACTTTATGGAATCAACAAAATGTATTTGTTGATGGAAAAGCAACATAATAGAGGGCAGGACG
This sequence comes from Flavobacteriales bacterium MED-G22, assembly GCA_002457295.1. The sequence goes on along the minus strand of NTKF01000013.1, from coordinate 6,753 downwards.
GTGCTGGGTTTGCAAGTATTAAGTTTAATATGGATCCGGGGCAACGTTATATTAGTCGTGTTCGATCTGCCGAGCAGCAACCCATTCAAGATATATTTTCAACGATCAATGATAGGATTTCAGAAACCCTCAAAGAAAAACCCGAACTTCTTTATGATCCAGAGAGCTTAAAACGTGCAGTCCCCTATTTGGGAGAGTTAATGTTAGGGCATGTCCGTTATGGCACTTTTGGTATTAATAGCATTGAAAGTGTACATCCCTTTTTAAGACAAAACAATTGGATGCATCGAAATCTTATCGTGGCGGGAAACTTTAATATGACAAATGTCAACGAATTGTTTTCAAACTTAATTGCGCTTGGTCAGCACCCAAAGGAGCGAGCGGATACTATTACGGTGATGGAAAAAATTGGTCATTTTCTTGACGACGCCGTAAGGAAGATTTATAAAACACTCAAAACAGAAGGTGTTTCTAAAGCTGAAGCATCACCTATCATTGCGGAACGTTTGAAAGTATCTAAAGTTTTGCGTAAAGCTTCTAAAAATTGGGACGGAGGATATGCTATGGCAGGTCTTTTGGGACATGGAGACGCTTTTGTTTTAAGAGATCCAAATGGAATTAGACCAACCTATTATTATGAAGATGATGAAATAGTTGTGGTCACTTCTGAGCGCCCTGTTATTCAGACTGTTTTTAATGCCAACCTAGAAGACGTCAAAGAACTGATGCCTGGACACGCCTTGATTATTAAAAAAAATGGTTTTTCTAAAATCAAAAAAATTATTGAACCAAGAGAACTTAAAGCGTGTTCTTTTGAACGAATTTACTTTTCACGTGGGGGAGATTCGGAAATTTATAAGGAACGAAAAAAGCTTGGCAGTCTTCTTTTTCCTGAAGTTTTTAGATCAATTAACGGGGATTTAAAAAACACCGTTTTTTCATTTATCCCTAACACTGCAGAAACCTCTTTTTATGGTATGATAGGAGCTGTTCAAGATTATTTGAGTAAAGCCATGGCTAAAGAGTTAAAAAATAAATCAAAAGAAGCTAATGCCAAGGTAGAAGAATTGCTTTGGTTGAGGCCTAGAATTGAGAAGATCGCCATCAAAGATGCTAAGCTTAGAACATTTATCACAGAAGATAGCAATAGAGATGACCTTGTTGCGCATGTCTATGATGTGACTTATGGAGTAGTTAAGCCTTCGGATAATCTAGTAGTGATAGATGATAGTATTGTGCGGGGAACAACCCTTCAAAAAAGTATTTTAAAAATGTTAGATCGCTTAGGACCTAAAAAAATTGTGGTGGTCTCTAGCGCACCCCAAATTCGTTATCCTGATTGTTATGGAATAGATATGGCTAGGTTAGAAGAATTTATTGCCTTTAAAGCGGCTATGGCTTTGCATCGGGAGCAAGAGACCTATAATGATGTAATAAATAACATCTATCAAAAATGCGTAGCTAGTTTTGACTCACAAGAAGAGACACCACCAAACCATGTCAAAGAAATTTATGCTCCCTTCACAGATGATGTGATTTCAAAAAAGATTGGCCAGATATTAAAGTCAGAAGGAATTATAGCAGAGGTCGAGGTCCTTTTCCAAAAGATCGAAGACCTTCATAAAGCTTGTCCTAAAAATTTGGGCGATTGGTATTTTTCTGGAGATTATCCGACCCCAGGAGGACATCGTGTGGTTAACCGCGCATTTATGAACTTTTACGAAGGAAAATCTGTGCGAGCCTACTGACACTTTAACGATATAATATACTTTTAGTCGACAAAGTAAAACCACAGTTAATAACTATTAGACATTTACATCACCAGAACATAAGTAGGTTAAGTTCATGGTAAGATTTGGGGCAAAAAGGGGGAATTTATTCCCCCTTTTTATTTTTAACACCTACTCAAACAGGCATTCTCACTTTAACCCATTAAGTATCACTTAAACGATTTATTCTTTTACAAGTGATAGATTGCTCTAGTTTTATCAAACCAGAACATAAGTAGGTTAAGTTCATGGTAAGATTTGGGGCAAAAAGGGGGAATTTATTCCCCCTTTTTATTTTTCTGAAAATAAAAAAAGGACCATATGGCCCTTTTTTATTTGTATGTCATCATTACTTTTTATTGGTGCTTGGCGTAGCGCGCAGCAACCTTCTCCCAGTCAATAATATTGAAAAAGGCATTGATGTATTCAGGTCTTCTATTTTGATAATTCAAATAGTAAGCGTGTTCCCACACATCTAGACCTAAAATAGGAGTGCCCTCACATCCGATTCCAGGCATAATTGGGTTGTCTTGATTGGCAGTAGCACAAACTTCAACAGCACCTCCTTTGAGAACGCATAGCCAGGCCCAGCCTGATCCAAATTGAGTGGCAGCAGCTTTCGAGAAAGCTTCTTTAAATGCCTCATAAGATCCAAATGCGCTGTCAATCGCAGAAGCTAGGTCTCCATTGGGTGTACCTCCGCCCTTGGGAGATAAAATACTCCAAAATAATGAATGATTGTAATATCCTCCTCCGTTGTTTCTTACTGCTTTTTGATCCATATCTAAGTTTGAAAGAATATCTTCTATCGTTTTTCTTTCTAACGCTGAACCTGCAATAGCACTATTCAAGTTATTGGTATAACCATTGTGGTGTTTGCTGTGATGGATTTCCATTGTACGTGCATCTATATGGGGTTCAAGCGCATCATAGGGATATTTTAAAGTTGGTAGTTCAAATGCCATAATTTTTTTTTTAGTTACAAACAAATGTAAAATTTCTTTTTTCAATTCTATAGAAACTTAACAAAACTCTTACATTTAAAGGAATAGAAAATAGATGTCAACCCATTCGTTTAAAATTCTAAACGCCTCGGCTGGAGCAGGAAAAACTTTTGCTTTAGTGAAAGAGTATCTTCTACTGATTCTCTCTTCTGATAAACCCACTATTTTTCAACATATTTTGGCTCTCACATTTACAAACAAAGCTGTAGCTGAAATGAAAGGAAGGATTCTAGAAATGCTCTGGGCTATGGCTTTTGAACCTGACAGTGAAGCAGCTATGTGTGAAGCTCTTCTAAATGAATTGCCTTTTGATAAAAAACAATTACAGCATAAAAGTGCTCTTCTTTTAAGAAAAATTTTCAAAGAGTATGGACGCTTTGATATCATTACCCTCGATAGACTGACCTATAGCATTGTTCGAACCTTTTCAAAAGACTTGAAATTGCCGCATCATTTTGAAGTAGTGCTAGAAAAGGACGAACTGCTTTTAAAGATGTTACAAAATCTTTTTGATGAGATTGGAACTAATGCACAATTGACCCAAACACTTTTAGGCTTTAGTCAATTTAAAATCTCTCAACAACAAAGTTGGGATATTGAAAAAGAGCTATATGACATGGCCCAGAGTCTTCTGAAAGAAAATGATCGTTTTGCTGTTGAAGAATTACAAAAACTTGATGATCCAACATGGATCAATTTAAAGAGCCATTTTCAGGCAAACTTATCTAAAATTGAAAATGAGATTGTAAGCGATGCAAAACACATACTTCAAAAAATAAAAGAGAAAAATTTAACTCCTGATGATTTTTACAAAAAAGTACTCTATACCCATTTCGAGCATTTAGAAAATAAGCATTTTGAAGGCCGCTTTAATAATCAATTAGAATTGGCTTTAAAAGGTGAAAAGCCGCTTTATAAAAAGACCACTTCTAGCGCAATTGTAAATGAAATTGAAGAATTAAGGCCTTTATTACTTGAGTTCTATTTGCTTACTAGAATTTCTGTTGGCCGTTGGTTACTTTGTCGTTCTATTTTAAAGCAATGGACTCCAATGTCACTTCTGCGTGAAATGGGGAAACGTCTAAACACCTTGCAGTTTGAACAGCAGAAAATGCTTCTTGGCCAATTTAACAATAGAATTAGTAAAATTGTTCAAGACCTTCCAGCCCCTTTTATTTATGAACGATTGGGTGCGCGATATCATCATTATTTTATTGATGAATTTCAAGATACTTCAGTTTTACAGTGGGAAAATTTAATTCCTTTGATAGGAAATGCATTAGAAGGTGAAACATCAACGGGGCAAAACGGGACTCTTTTTCTTGTGGGTGACCCAAAACAGGCAATATACAGATGGCGAGGAGGGAATAACCAACAATTTTTAAATCTTTTAAACAAACAGATTCCTTTTCAAATTGAGCCCCTTATTGAAACCTTAGAAACCAATTATCGAAGTTATGATAAACTGATTCATTTCAACAATGATTTTTTTAAATCAGTATTAGAAGTTTTGACCTCCAGTACACTTAAAAATCTTTTCAAAACAAGTACTCATCAAAAAACAAATTCCAAAAAAGGGGGATTAGTCACTTTGTCTTTTATAAGCCAGAATCTAAAAAAAGAGGAAGAAAATCAAGTCTATTCTTTGAGGACAATTCAGCGAATTGAAGAATCAATCGATGTGGGCTTTGAACACCGAGATATTGCCATTTTAGTACGTACAGGAGAACAAGCTAAAACGATTGGTAAAATTTTACTACAAAACAGTATGCCGTTTCAATCAGAGGAAACCCTCTACCTTTCAGAAGCAGCTAACGTATGTTTTTTGATACAACTATTACGGTTAGTATCTAACCCAAATGAGAAACAATTAAAAAAAGAACTTTTAGATTATGTTTGGCAATATGGGCCAAAAATAAATGAAGATTACCACACTTTTGTAGCTCCCTTATTAGATTTGGCACCCAGACCATTTTTTGAATTTTTAAATGCCGCATGTAAAAGTAGCTTTCAATTTAAAATCTTTAAAAACCTATCACTATATGAATCAATACTTTACAGTCTTTCTCATTTTCCATTTTTAGAGAAAGATGATAGTTTTATGCTTTTTTTCTTAGAGTATGTATTTGAATTTACAAAAACGCATGGGGGAAATAGAACACAATTTCTAGACCACTGGACTCAAGTTGAAGATACAGTAAAGGTAAATGAGCCAGAAGAAAAAAATGCTATTCGAATTATGACTATTCACAAGGCAAAAGGATTAGAATTTCCTGTAGTTATTTTACCCTTTCTAGATAAAGACCTCTATGGAGTGTCAGCATTCCCCATCTGGTATAATTTGAAAGAAATATCCTTCAATAAACTTCCTTGGGCTTGGGTTTCATTTTCAAAAAAAATTAAAGAGTTTGGAGCCAATGGACAACTTTTTTATGAAAGGCAACGCCAAGCGCAAGAAGCAGATGCGATAAACGTTTTGTATGTGGCTTTGACCCGAGCCAAACAATGCCTTCATATTATTACGAAAAACACAAACAGTGAGCGAAAAACCTATGCTTTGTTATTTAAAAATTATGTTTTATCCTCAGGAAATGAAGTTCATGATGACAGTTTTTTTTCTTGGGGCAGTATTTCAAAACAGGAGGGCTCGAAAGCAGATCAAATGGTAAAAATACCTTTTGAAATTAATACTAATCTCAATTGGAAGCAGAAATTAATTGTAACCCAACACCATAGAGAAAACAAGGTGAACAAGGCCATAGCAAGAGGGATCCTATTGCATCAGTTGATGGAAAAGGTAGATCAAGCCATACCCCAAAAAATAATCGACTCTTATGATGAGGGTGAACTTTCAAAAAAGGAGAGGGAACATTATTTAGCTTTAATGAATCAAATTATTGCTCACCCTCAGTTGAAACCTTATTTCAACACGACCAACTCGATATACTGTGAAATGGAAATACTCGCCCCACAAAAGCCTATCCTGCGTCCAGACAGAGTTGTTATTAAGAATGACCATGCTGCGATTATTGATTACAAAAGCGGAATCCCCAAAAGAGAGGATAAAATTCAAATGGAAGCCTACGAAGATAGGTTGAAAAGTATGGGTATTTCAACAGTAAGAAAATTTTTAATTTATACTCAAAAAGGTTTAGAAGTTGAAGAATTAAGATAGTTTACAAAAAAATAATATATTTAAGTGCGAAATTTTAGATGTATTCTATTTTTTGACACCCCATTTTACCTTAACGAATGAAATCATCTTATATACCTACCTCACTCATAATCATTTTTTTAATTTCTTTTTTTTTGTTTCGCACAAACAAAAGACTATCCTGTTCAAATTTCTTTGGTAGTAAACGTGATTGATGTGTATCCAACTGGGGTTTCTTCTCAAGGAGGTCTTTTTGAAGATTTTTTCAATATTCAAGATTATTGGAATTTTGGTTCAGTTCCCTTGATGGTTCAGGTCACTAAATATTTAGGCAGAGGGTTTTCATTTGGTGGCAGAGGAAGCTATAACACAATAACAAAATATGGTGCAACTAGTGCAAATGACCCATTTTATAATGCTGATGGGATTATCAAATATAACTGGAGTCAAATTTTAAAAACAAAAAGGGTTTCTCCCTATTTTGAAATTGGCGGGGGTTATGCCATTTTTGATAAAGTTGGGGCAGGCTATTTCAACTTAGGAGCGGGAATAGAATATTGGTTAGGTGAGAAAGGACAGCGGGGAATAACTGTGGGGTCGTTATTTAGAAACACAGGTGAAACTTATGGGACAAAGCATTTTCAGCACTATTCTAGTTTAACCTATAGATTTGAGAATAGAGATAGGGATGGAGATGGAATTCTTAACAGAGATGATGTTTGTCCAGATACTCCTGGATTACCCTCGCTAAATGGTTGTCCCGACTCAGATCTGGATGGAATTCGTGATTTAGAAGACAAGTGTATAGATGTGCCTGGAATACCTG
>NTKF01000012.1 GCA_002457295.1 Flavobacteriales bacterium MED-G22 | reverse complement strand
TTTGTAGATTATGTGAAACTCACTGTTCGCTCTGGAAATGGTGGCAGAGGTTCTACGCATTTACACCGAGAAAAATATGTGGCCAAAGGAGGGCCAGACGGAGGTGATGGGGGACGCGGTGGACATGTGATTGTTAGGGCCAATAAAAATTTATGGACACTCTATAGTTTTAAATTCAAAAAACACTTCATTGCTGGACATGGAGGTGATGGGAGTAAAAATAGGAGTAGTGGTGCTCAGGGCGAGGATACAATAATTGAAGTTCCTCTTGGAACGGTTGTGCGCCACTCGCAAACAAGAGAAATCTTATTTGAAATAACAAATGAAAATGAAGAACAAATCCTGTTAGAAGGGGGACTTGGAGGAAGAGGGAACTGGCATTTTAAATCAGCTACAAATCAGACACCTCGCTATGCTCAACCAGGAATTGAAGGAAGTGAATTAGATATTACCCTAGAATTGAAGGTATTAGCTGATATAGGTTTAGTGGGTTTTCCTAATGCGGGAAAGTCAACACTTTTGTCTGTATTGACAGCAGCAAAACCAAAAATTGCTGACTATGAATTTACTACCCTTAAACCCAACTTAGGGATTGTAGAATATCGTGATTACAGGTCTTTCATAATGGCAGATATCCCCGGTATTATTGAAGGTGCAGCAGACGGGAAAGGGCTTGGACATTATTTTTTAAGACACATTGAGCGCAATTCGGTTTTATTATTTTTAATTCCAGCAGATACTGTTTCTGTTGCTTCTGATTTTAAAATTTTGCAAAATGAATTAATTAAATACAATCCAGAGTTAATGGATAAATCCTATGCCGTTGCGCTCACCAAAGCAGATTTGTTAGATGATGAATTAAAAAGTGAATATCAAAAGCAACTACAAAAAATATTTGAAAACGTCCCTCATTTTATCATTTCAAGTGTTACCGAATACAATTTAAAAGCACTAAAAGAGGGGCTTTGGGACCTGCTAATAGCTGAAAATGTTTAAAAAAATAATACTCTTTATCGGTTTTTCACATTTGTTGATTGGTCAAGACCAAACCCCAAAGGCTACCTATGATTTTGAAGAGGATGCAAACTATATCAACAAACGTGAAAATTTAATCGATCAAATTAAAATTGAACCTAGCTTAGCGACATTTGACAGCCTTACTGATTGGGCTTTTATACATAAAGATTGGGAAACAGTTCTTGATTTTGCTCCAAAGGCGATCACACTTTCACCAACAGCTTTGCGCTATTTTAGATGGGGTGGTGCAGCTGGTTTTAGATCGCTTGAAGTCTCTCGGATTTTTGCTTTGCCTTATGTAGGTAAAATGAAAGACGGTTTTAATAAAGCTCATGAAATAGCACCTGAAAACAAACTTATTTTAAGAGCACTTGTTGAAACCTACAGTGTGCTTCCCACCTTGTTAGGAGGTGATATTAATTATGCTAAGGAAAAAGCTAACACTCTTTTTGCCCTTGATTCTCTTGAGGGAGCTATTGCTAAGGGCTATATTGCTGAAACTGAAAACCAAGCTGATCAGGCAAAGAAATATTATAAAATGGGTTTTGACATCTATAGAGACATAAAGTCTAAAAACAAAAACACACAGTTTTTAAAACAAGCAAGAAGGGAATTGATGTATGAGTTAGGCAGCATAGCTGTCCGGTTTCAAATGAACTATGAAATAGGTACAAAAATGTTGCAAGAATATTTGAAACAATACACCAAGCGTGATATTATACCTCTTAAGTGGGTCTATTTTCGTTTGGCTGAATTGGCTGAATTTCAAAACCAGAGAGTTCAAGCGGCTATATACTATGGAGAAGTAAAACGAATTGATCCCAATTGGAGTGGAGTAAGTAAAAAGATAAAAGAGCTAAGCCAATGAAAAAAATTCATTTTATTGCTATAGGTGGAAGTGCAATGCACAGTTTAGCTTTGGTGCTTAAACAGTTAGGTTACGAAATTAGTGGAAGTGATGATGCTGTTTTTGAACCATCCTATTCCAAACTAAAAGCAGCAGGCTTACTGCCTGACGCCATGGGCTGGTTTCCTAAAAAAATTAACAATGCACTAGATTGTGTCATTTTAGGAATGCATGCACAGCCAGACAATCCAGAATTAGTAGCGGCGCAAAAGTTGAAGATAAAGATTCAATCTTATCCTGAATTTTTAGCACATTGTTTTAGAGAAAAAACACGTGTAGTTATTGCTGGGAGTCATGGAAAAACAACAATAACCTCTATGATCTTACATGTTTTAAAGTATCATAATAAACAAGTAGATTTTATGGTTGGAGCACCAGTGAAAGGCCTTGATCAAACCCTGTCCATTGACGATTCAACAGATTTTGCATTGATTGAAGGAGATGAGTATTTGTCCTCACCTTTAGACAAAAAATCAAAATTTTTGTGGTATCAACCACAAATAGCTCTAATTACTGGCATTGCTTGGGATCATGTCAACGTTTTTCCATCATTTGAGGAGTACGTAAAAACATTTGAAGATTTTATTCTTTCCCTTTCAGAAGGAGGTGTTTTGCTCTATAATGAAACAGATCCTGTTTTAAAAAACCTAGTAGAGAATACCTCTCATCCCATAAAAAAAATTCCCTATCAAATACCAAATCACGAAATTGAAAGTGGGCAAACCTACTGGATTACTCAAGAAGGAAATTTGCCATTACCCTTTTTTGGAGTTCACAATCTTTTGAATGCTAATGGTGCTAAATGGATTTTGCAACTGATGGGTATAGATGCTATAGACTTTTACGAAGCCATTTCAAGTTTTAGGGGTGCAGCAAAACGGTTGGAGTTATTGGCTAAGGGAGAATCTGCGATGCTTTTTAAAGACTTTGCACATGCTCCAAGTAAGGTGAGAGCCTCCGTTCAAGCTGTGGTCAATCAATTTAAAAAACATCGTATAATTGCTTGTTTAGAATTGCATACCTACAGTAGTACTGATCCTACATTTATGGAACAATACAAATCAGTTTTTGATGGAATTGATCAAGCTGTGGTCTATTATGATCATGCAGCTCTTACAATAAAAAAGCGACTTTTGCCAGAAAAAGATCAGATTAAAAAGGCCTTTGGGCGAAATGATATGTTGGTGATAGATGAGGTGCTTGAACTAGAAAATATATTTATGCAAGACCTAAAACACACCATATTATTAATGATGAGTTCTGGAAATTTTGGTGGATTGCAATGGTCAGACTTATCAAAAAGAGTAACACAATTTTAACTATTTCGATTAATTTAAAAATAGAATGTAGCCCTAAATATTTTCTTTTTACCATGAAAACAAGTCCCCGAAAAATGCCCATCAAACATTGGGATTCAAAAGACCGCCCTAGAGAAAAATTTTTAGCCTATGGAGAAAGTAAGCTAAGCAACGCAGAGCTTTTATCCATTCTAATTGGGAGTGGAAGTGTACACGATTCTGCTGTTCATTTGATGCAGCTTTTATTGTCAAAAAGCCAAAATAAACTTCGCGAATTACAACACTTTTCATTAGAACAGATGACTACCCTCAAGGGTATTGGTAATGTGAAAGCTATGAAAATTAAAGCAGCTCTTGCCCTTGGGCAAAGGCTGGTTCAAGAAGAGGTTCCTGAAAAAGTTAGTTTAATAAGTAGTCAATCAGTATATCAACTGCTTAACCCTTTACTTGCTCATTTAAAACATGAAGAATTTTGGGTGCTCTACCTCAATCAATCTAACCGACTCATAGAAAAAAAATGCTTGAGTAAAGGAGGCATAACGCAAGCCTCAGTTGATGTGCGCTTAGTTCTAAAAAGAGCACTTGAAGTAGGAGCTACAGCGATGATTTTGGCCCATAACCATCCTTCTGGAGATCTAAAACCGAGTGCTGCTGACAAATCTTTAACAAAAAAAATCAATCAGGCGGCGGCTACTTTGGATTTAAAAATTCTTGATCATATCATTTTGACAGAGCACAGCTATTTCAGCTTTGCTGATGAAATGCTTTTTTAGTTTTTCAATCCTTCTAAAGAGAAAATTGACAGTTGTTTAATTTGGTTGTATCTTCGAATACATGATTGAAAAATCACGTATTACAGATATTTTTTTTGACCTAGACCATACTCTTTGGGACTTTGAGAAAAACTCAGCCCTCACCTTTGAAAAGATTTTCACCGAATTGAACATATCTATTGATTTATCACTTTTTCTAGAATATTATGTTCCAATTAATCACGCGCAATGGAAACGGTATCGGAACAATGAAATTTCTCAGGAAGTCCTTCGATATAACCGTTTGGCATTCACATTTAAAAAAATAAATATTGATTTTGAACACTCTACTGTGGAAAGAATTTCAGATTTATACATTGACTATTTAAGTTCATTTCCACATCTGTTTAAAGGAACTTTTGATTTATTAGATACGCTCAAAAAGAGGTACACCTTACATATTATAACAAATGGATTTGAATCCATTCAACACCGAAAAATTGAAATTTCAGGCTTGAAGCACTATTTTGATTTTGTGTTTACAGCAGATAAAATTGGACAAAAAAAACCTCATCCCCTTATTTTCGAAACAGCATTGCAAGACACGCAAACAAAATCAGAAAATGCCCTTATGATAGGCGATAGTTGGGAGGCGGATATTGACACCCCCTTAAAAATGGGTTTTCAAGCGATTCACTTTAATTCTCACCAAGAAGAGAAACACAGCCACTGCTGGCAGGTCGATCAATTGAGTGACATCCACACTTTTTTTAAATAGAAGGATTTGCATCAGACGGTCTGATTGAAACTTTTATGGTATTTTTGAAAAATGAATATCAAAAACGCTCAACAAGCTGTTGACCAATGGATTCAAAACCATGGTGTGCGCTATTTTAATGAACTCACTAACATGGCTCAACTTACTGAAGAAGTGGGTGAAGTAGCACGGGTCATAGCAAGACGCTACGGAGAACAATCTGAAAAGGATAGTGATGCTAAAGTAGACTTAGGGGAAGAATTAGCCGACGTTTTATTTGTTGTTCTTTGCCTAGCGAATCAAACAGGGATTGACCTCCAAGAGGCATTTGATAAAAAATTAAACCTCAAATCTGAGAGAGACCACCATAGACATCAAAATAATCCAAAGCTAAAGCGTTAAAGCCTTTTTATGAAGCTTCACCTTTCTCATCCTTCTTCAATCTGCGAAGGAGAATTACAAATTACGGGTTCAAAAAGTGAGACCAACAGATTACTTTTATTACAGGCGCTTTATCCTGAGATTGTCATTAAAAACGGTTCAGAATCAGATGACAGTGTGGCTATGAGAAAAGCACTCACAAGTGATTCAAATCTCATAGACGTGCACCATGCAGGGACAGCTATGCGCTTTTTAACAGCATATTTTGCCTTTCAAAAAGGAAGAAACGTTGTATTGACAGGTTCAAAAAGAATGCAAGAACGCCCCATCAAAATATTAGTTGAAGCTCTTCGAAGCCTAGGGGCTAAAATTGAATATCAAAACCTAGAAGGGTTTCCACCCTTAATTATTCATGGGACTGATTTACATAAAAACAAAGTCACTCTCCCGGCTCAAGTTAGCAGCCAATATATCACTGCTCTGATGTTGATAGCTCCTCGATTGGAAAATGGTTTGTCAATCACCTTAGAAGGCAAAATCACCTCTATGCCCTACTTAAAAATGACACAATCGTTGTTAGAGTCTCTCGGTATTGAGATATCATTTGAGGGGCAAATCATCGAAATTTCACCTACACAAAGGGTAGTTTCTACTGCTCATAGTGTAGAATCAGATTGGAGCTCAGCCTCTTATTTTTTTAGTATAGTGGCACTAGCTAAAAAAGCCAAAATTGAATTACAATCCTTTAAACCTGATAGTATCCAAGGAGATGCTGGTTTGATGAAAATTTATGAAAATTTGGGTGTGGTAAGTCGAATCGATGGAGCAACACTTGTGCTAGAAAAAAAAACTATACAGCACACGGTACCTATTGAACTTGATCTCACAAGTATGCCCGACATTGCTCAAACTATCGCTGTTTCTTGTTTTGGATTAGGGATACCTTGTACTCTTTTTGGACTTCATACACTAAAAATTAAAGAAACAGATCGATTGGTAGCGCTAAAAGAAGAATTATCTAAAGTGGGAGCAAAGATTGAAGTGACAGAAAATAGCCTGCACCTAAGCTCAGGAAGTAATTTTATAGAGGGGATGAGTATTTCAACCTATAATGATCATAGGATGGCATTAGCATTTGCACCATTGGCTATAAAAACACCACTTATTATTGAAGATTCAGGAGTGGTTTCAAAATCATATCCCACATATTGGGAAGATTTGAAAACTCTTCAATTTGAAATTCATTAATAATTCTACTTTTACTTGACATCCCCTAGTTGGGAAACTTATATTTGCAGCCTAAATTATTTTTATGAAACTATCAGATTTTGATTTCAATCTACCTAACTCACTATTAGCGCAACATCCAGCATCTGACAGAGATGAAGCACGTTTAATGGTGCTTAATAGAGCAGAACAGACTATTGAACACCAAACTTTTAAAGACGTCATTAACTATTTTGATCAAGGTGATGTGGTTGTCTTAAATAATACAAAAGTTTTTCCAGCACGCCTTTTTGGGAACAAAGAAAAAACAGGAGCTCGAATTGAAGTATTTCTTCTAAGGGAGCTTAATCAAGAACAACGTCTATGGGATGTGCTTGTTGACCCAGCCAGAAAAATAAGGATTGGAAATAAGTTATATTTTGGCGATGATGAAAGTTTAGTGGCTGAGGTGATTGATAATACCACGTCTAGGGGTAGGACACTTCGTTTTTTATTTGATGGTTCTTATGCTGAATTTAGAACTAAGCTCAAAGAATTAGGACAAACCCCATTGCCCAAATACATAAAGCGCCCTGTTGAATCACAAGATGAGGAGCGCTATCAAACCATATACGCCAAACATGAAGGGGCCGTAGCAGCACCCACCGCGGGCTTACACTTTTCTAAACATTTATTGAAGCGTATGGAAATTAAAGGGATTGATCTTGCAGAAATTACACTTCACGTGGGACTCGGAACCTTTAGTCCAGTTGAAGTTGAAGACCTTTCTAAACACAAAATGGATTCTGAGGAATTGATCATCGATAAAGTTGCCGTTGATAAAGTCAATGCAGCTAAGAGCAATAAAAAGAGAATTTGTGCTGTTGGAACAACGGTAATGCGCGCTTTGGAAAGTTCTGTCTCTTCCGGCCGTATGCTAAATGATTATAGCGGTTGGACACACAAGTTTATTTTTCCTCCTTATGAGTTTTCGATTGCAAATTGTATGATCACTAATTTCCATACTCCAAAATCAACATTGTTGATGATGGTTTCTGCTTTTGCTGATGATAAATTTATCAAGCACGCCTACCAAATTGCTATAAAAGAAAAATATAATTTTTACAGCTATGGAGATGCAATGCTCATTTTGTAGTTCTGTTTCATTCTATTAAAACAAGACAAGTTGGTTTCTAAAAAAGACATTCGCTCTTTATCTAAAGAAGATCTATCTGTTTTTTTAGAAAGTCATGGGCAAGCGACCTATCGATCAGCTCAAATTTATCAATGGTTGTGGCAAAAAGGGGTTCATAATTTTGATGAAATGACCAATTTGTCTAAATCTCTCAGAGGTTTACTGGAGTCTCATTTTGAATTTTTCCCTGTGGCTATTGATTTGCAACAGCGTAGTGAAGACGGTACTATAAAAAATGCCGTCAAATTACATGACGGTTTAATGGTGGAATCTGTCTTGATTCCATCTGCATCAAGAACTACAGCATGTATTTCTTCTCAAGTAGGATGCAGTTTAGACTGCCAGTTTTGCGCTACCGCCCAGTTGAAACGTTTAAGAAACTTGAATGCTGATGAAATATTTGATCAAGTTTTTACTATAGATCAACAAAGTAGAGCCTATTATAAAAGACCGCTTTCTAATATTGTATTTATGGGTATGGGAGAACCATTGATGAATTATAAAAATGTAGTATTGGCCATTGACAAAATTACTGATGCTAAGGGGTTAGGCCTTTCTCCACGACGTATCACATTATCTACCTCAGGGATTCCTAAAATGATTAAAAAAATGGCAGATGACAAAGTTCGGTTTCGATTGGCTGTATCACTCCATAGTGCCCGCCAAGAGATTAGAGAGCAAATCATGCCCTTTACTAAAAAAATCACTTTGACTGACCTTCAGGAGTCTTTGCGTTATTGGGCTGAGCACACAGGACAAATTATTACATACGAATATGTTGTATGGAAGCATATTAATGACAGCCAAATAGATATTAATGCTCTAGTAGCTTTTTGTAAGCAAATACCTTGTAAGGTCAACCTCATAGAATACAATCCTGTGGAGGGAACAGGTTTTGAGGCGGCTTCTTCAACTGCCATTCAACACTATGTTTCTGCCCTAGAAAAATCAAGAATCCCCGTTACTTTTAGACGCTCCAGAGGAGGAGATATTGATGCAGCCTGTGGACAATTGGCCAACAAGGTGGGTTCATAGGGATTTTGTATATTATTTGATTTCGTCCCAAACAGAAATAATATCTTTGAACGACTTATGAAGACAATTGAAAAAATCAAGAAACCCATTTACCAAGAAATGGAAATGTTTGAGAAAAAATTTTCTCAGTCCATGTCTTCCAAAGTAGCTCTGCTTAATCGAATTACACACTTTATTGTCAATAGAAAAGGGAAACAAATGCGACCAATGTTAGTTTTTTTGGCAGCTAAACTGCTTGGAGAAGGAAAAATAACAGAACGGTCCTACAGAGGCGCTTCAGTAATTGAACTCATTCATACCGCCACTTTGGTTCATGACGATGTAGTGGACGATAGCTATAAAAGAAGAGGATTCTTTTCACTAAATGCACTATGGAAAAATAAAATTGCCGTTTTGGTTGGGGATTATTTACTTTCTAAGGGTCTACTGCTTTCTATAGAAAATGAGGACTTTGATTTACTACAAATTATATCTGTTGCTGTTCGAGAAATGAGTCAAGGAGAATTATTACAAATTGAAAAAGCAAGAGATCTAAATATTACTGAGTCAGTCTATTATGAAATTATCAGACAAAAAACAGCTGCTTTGCTGGCCTCTTGTTGTGCAATGGGTGCCCAGACTGTGAACGCATCAGCAGAAGATGTGGCTAAAATGCATCATTTTGGAGAGCTCATAGGAATGGCATTTCAGATCAAAGATGACTTATTTGACTATGGTTCAAGAAATATTGGTAAGCCTACAGGAATCGATATTAAAGAACAAAAAATGACTCTTCCTTTAATTTATACCTTAAATAAGGTAGGTTCAAAAGACAAACGATGGCTGATCAATTCAATCAAAAACCACAATAGGGACAAAAGAAGAGTGCGAGAAGTAATCGATAAAGTGAAGCAAGAAGGGGGATTAGAGTTTGCAATTGAAAAGATGCAATTCTATAGAGAAGAAGCCTTAGCTGTTTTAGATGGTTTTCCAAATAATGAATTTAGGGTAGCTCTGACTCTTATGGTAAACTACGTAATTGAACGCAAAATTTGATTCTGTAATGGATAGAACAAATTAAAATTCTTTATTTTCATAAAAAAGCTGTATTGATTAGCAGGTCAACCATAGATGATGTATACCAAACCGCCCGAGTAGAAGAGGTTATAGGAGATTTTGTGTCCTTAAAAAAATCAGGCTCAAACTACAAGGGGTTGAGTCCTTTTTCTCAAGAACGAACTCCAAGTTTTATGGTTTCTCCAGTCAAACAAATTTGGAAAGATTTTAGTAGTGGAAAAGGGGGCAATGTTGTTGCTTTTTTGATGGAGCACGAGCATTTCACCTATCCTGAGGCTATTCGATATCTGGCTAAAAAATACAATATTGAAATTGAGGAAACCATTCAAACTGATGCTCAAAAAGAACAAGCGAATGAAAAAGAAAGCTTGTTTTTAGTGTCTCAGTTTGCTCAAGAATATTTCGAAAAAAATCTATTTGAAACTGAAGAAGGTAAAGCGATAGGAAAAACCTATTTTGAATCTAGAGGCTTTTCGGAGTCAACAATGAAACATTTTGGATTAGGTTATGCACTAGATGATAAAACGGCTTTACATAAATCTGCCACCAAAGCAGGGTATAGTGAATCGTTTTTAGAAAAAAGTGGACTCATTATTAAAAATGAACGGGGTTCAATTGATCGATTTAGGGCGCGGGTCATATTTCCAATTCGATCTATGGCAGGGCGGGTTCAAGGATTTGGAGGTCGCATACTTTCTAAAAATATAAAAATAGCTAAATATTTAAATTCTCCAGAGAGTGACATTTATCATAAAAGCAAAGTATTATATGGCCTTTTTGAAGGGAAACAAGCCATAGCTAAAAATGATTTAGCTTATTTAGTAGAGGGCTACACCGATGTAATTCAAATGTATCAAAGTGGGATACAAAATGTGGTGGCCTCCTCTGGAACAGCACTCACTCCAGATCAAATTCGACTGATTAGGCGCCTAACACAAAACATGGTGGTCCTATTTGATGGAGATGCTGCCGGAACACGAGCTGCTTTGAGAGGTGTTGATCTCATTTTAGAGCAAGGTATGAATGTTCGGGTTTGTTCGTTTCCAGATGGTGAAGATCCCGATAGCTTTGCCCAAAAGAAAAATTTAGAGGAGTTAACAGATTTTTTAGAGAATAATGCTCAAGACTTTATTCAATATAAAACCAATTTACTAATTCAAGAAAGTGGTGATGACCCCGTAAAAAAAGCACAAACCATTAGAGAGATAGTTCAAAGTATTGCTAAAATTCCTGATCTTATTCAACAGGAACTTTACATCAAAAGATGTGCAACCCTTCTAGATGTTTCTGAAAATGTGTTGTTTAATACTTTAGCACAAGTAATAAATAAACAGAAAAAGGAAAAAAAAACAAGACCGCTGCAGCCTCAAGGATCAGACTTTGAAGTGGTCAAGACACCAAGAACAGATGATTTAACGACTCAAGCACTTCCACATTTAGAAAAGCAACTTATCAGTATTTTACTTTATTACGGCAACGAGGAAGTAGATTTTGATGAAATATTTCTTACTGCTAATGAGGAGGGTGTTCTTGAAGAAGAACCTAAAATTATAAAAGCTAAAGTATTCGAAAAAATTTTCTTAGATCTTCAACAAGACGAAATTGCCTTTGTAAATTCAGATTTTCAAGCCCTTTATGATTTGTTAATGGGAGCATTTCAAACAGAAGGATCTGTTATAATGGAAAAATTATTACAAGAGTGCAATGATAACCTTGGGCAACTTCTCTCTGATCTTCTATTAGAAGATGAAGTGCATCAATTGCACCAGTGGGACAAAAAAAATATCTTTGTCAAAGCTAAAAAAGCTAGCGTAGGTCAATTGGTTAGTGAAACTATTTTGAGTCTTCGACGCATATTAATTGATCAAAAGATAGAAGCAATGACTAATACTAAAGAGGACTTAGGTGAAAAGGAATCAAATTTAGTGTTGGAGGAAATAATGCAATATCAAAACCTAAAAAAAATCCTATCGCGAAAACTGAATCGAGTGCTTTAAATTAGTTCAAGGTTCATGGCATGTTGATATAGGTTCACCAAGTTCTTCACCCCTAGTTTATTCATCAGTCTACTTTTATAGGTGTTTACGGTTTTTTGATGAATGTCTAATTCGGTGCTAATTTCTACATTGCGATATCCTTTAACAATAAGGCGAAGCACCTCAATCTCCCTTTTTGAAAGTTTGCCAAATGCACTTCTGGGACGATTTAAATCTAGATTGAAATTAAGCTCATTTCTATGATCGGTAGCAATGGGAAAACGATTGAAACGGCTTATTCTTTCAATTGCTTGCACTATTACACGGCCAAGACTTTTCTTAGAAATAAACCCAATGGCTCCTACTTTCAATAGAGATACTGCATAAATGTCTTGAGGCATCCCAGTATATATTACAATAGATATTTTCGGATATTCTTTTTTTATCCTTTCAATGAGAAGAGTAGGGTTTTCATTCTCAAGGTCCATTTCACAAAAAATAATATCGATACTATTTTCTTTTAGGAATTTAAAAAGATCTTCAGTGAGGGTAAAGGCTTTTTCCATACTAATATGAGGAGTCTTTTTAAAAAAAGACTTAAAACCTTTATGTACAACGGGATAGGGATCTAATAGCGCGATTCGGATCATTTAGGGCAAATTTAGTTAGGATATAAATATAAGAAAAAATTAACGAAATTTCTCTGGAATTTCACAAACTGGAATGGGGAGCATCTTGTGCTTACTTTTATTATGATGGTTTTGATATACCGCCATAGCCCTTTTTTCTGTTGTACTAAAAGTGAGAGGATCAATATTTTTTTCTATGGCTTTCATAGCCCACTCAAGTTCTGCATAGGTTGCTCCTAGTTGATCTTCATCGGTTCGTTGATCGGACCAGAGACCGTCTGTTGGCGCTGCTTCTTGAATAGGCTTTATAATGTCAAGAGATTTTGCCAATGCATAGACTTCAGATTTCATGAGGTCGGCAATTGGACTAATATCTACTCCACCGTCACCATATTTCGTGTAAAAACCTACTCCAAAATCTTCAACTTTATTTCCTGTTCCTGCCACTAAATAATTTTCTAAAGCAGCAAAATAATACAGCGTACTCATTCGAAAGCGAGCTCTAGTATTTGCTAAACTAAGGAGATGTTGATCTTTTTTCTCACTCATCGGTAATTGATTTTGAAAGCTTTCAAACACCTCATTTAATGATATTGTTTTTCCTTCAACATTACTATAGTTTTTACAAAGCCATTCAATATGCTTTTGCGCTCTGCTAACCTGAGTAGCATCCTGTTGAATTGGCATTTCGAGGCACAACAGAGGTTTATTTGTTTTTGCACAAAGTGTTGAAGTTACAGCCGAATCGATGCCTCCAGAGACACCTACCACAAAACCTTTCTGATTAGATTCTTCTAAATAATCCTCAAGCCATTTTACTATGTGGGCAATAATTTTTTCAGTTGATTGCATAAGTTTAATCAATTAGACCATGTATGTTTGTACAAAATTAGTATAAAACATTTGATGAAAAAATTTCAGAACCAAGTGTGTTCAATAAAAAGAAATGTTTTTTGGGGATTATTAGTTTTTACCCTTTTTTTTGTCATTTTGATAAGATGTGTTTCTGAAGAGGAGGAAGAATCAAAAATAAAAGCGATACCCATCGCCCTTAAAATTGACCGTTTTGATTTAAAATTCCAACGTTCTCAGGCAGAAGATATACCTCAACTCAAAGCGGATTATCCCTTTTTATTTCCTACTGAATTTGATGATGATGTTTGGATTGCAAGGCAAAAGGATACACTACAATTGCTCATTCAAGACGCTGTAGAGGAGCATTTTAGTGATGTAGAAGTCTTGGAGAAATCGCTTACACATTTATTTCAACACATAGTATACCTTTTTCCAAACACAAAAGTTCCACACGTAATTGGTCTTACTAATAATGTAGATTATCAAATCAAAACAGTTTATGCAGATTCTCTTTTGTTATTGTCTTTAGATACTTTTCTTGGACAAAATCATCCACTTTATGAGGGTATTCCTAATTATATCAGGAAAGAAATGGATGAAATCTACATTCTATCTCAAGTCGTTGAAAAATTTTCTACTTCCTTTTTAAAAGTGCCCAAAGACAGGACCTTCTTAGCGCAGATAATTTGGCATGGTAAAAAATTATATATGCAAGATATATTAAATACACATCAAGAAGATTTTATTAAAATTGGCTATACTGAAGAAGAATTTCAATGGGCTGAAAATAACGAAAAGCTTATTTGGCAATATTTCATAGAAAAGCAAATGCTTTATGATACAGAACCAGATTTAATGAGACGTTTTATACAGCCTGCTCCATTTTCAAAATTTTATTTAGAACTAGATAACGAATCACCAGGGCGCATTGGGGTTTGGGTTGGTTGGCAAATAGTTAGGGCGTACATGAAACGTTTTCCAAATACAACAATCACTGACCTATTTGCCCTGCCTCCTCAAGAACTTTTTCAAACGTCTGGGTATAAACCAAAACGCTAATGGCAATAAAAAAAACAACTTCTATTAATATTCAAGTAGAATTGGATGAAAATAATATCCCAGAAAAGATGAAATGGTCTGCTCAAGATGGGGGTGTTGATAATGAAGAAACCCAAGCCATCCTTTTATCATTTTGGGATGCAAAAACACAAGAAACCCTGAAAATGGATCTTTGGGTAAAAGAAATGCCGATAGATCAAATGCAGAAATTTTTTCATCAAACATTAATGGCTCTTAGCCAAACTTTTTACAAGGCTACTCAAGACGAAAAAATGACAGCTACTATGCAAGACTTCTGTGATTATTTTGCAGAAAAATTAGAATTGAAAAAAGAAAACTAAGCAGAACTATTAAGTTTTTTAAATTCTTGATTTAAATCACTAAGGTGTTTTAATAACAAATCGCAGCCCGTTTTTTTTGTAGCTGAGGTTACAAAAATGGGGGGGAGAGATTCCCAAACACCCTCTAGTAGTGCTTTTTCATAATCCTTAACATGTTGATCAAGTAGGTTAGGTTTTAGTTTATCTGCTTTTGTGAAAACAATTGCAAATGGGATTTGCTTTTGACCCACCCATTTCATAAAGTTTATATCGATAGGTTGAGGTTTGTGTCGGATGTCAATTAAAATAAAACTACAATAGAGTTGTTTCCGTTTTTCAAAATAGTGCGTTATGACAGATTGGAATTGTTTTTTTTTAGTCTTTGAGACTCTAGCATAACCATACCCTGGCAGATCCACCAAATACCAAAAATCATTAATCAAAAAGTGATTAATCAACTGTGTTTTTCCAGGAGTAGAAGAAGTCTTAGCTAATCCTTTGTGTTGCAAAAGAGAATTTATCAAAGAAGATTTTCCCACATTAGACCGACCAATAAAAGCATATTCAGGCTGATTGTGATCTGGGCATTTAATAACATCTGTGTTGCTAATAACAAATGCAGCTGATTTTATTTGCATAAAAAAAATTAAAATTTACGCTTGGCAAACCAATCTAAAAGAATTTGATTAAAAAGATCTGGGTGTTCCATCATTGGAGCATGTCCACATTTATCAATCCAAAAAAGTTCAGCATCAGGCAGAAGACGCATAAACTCTTCTGCTACTGTAGGGGGTGTTACTATGTCTTGATTTCCCCATACTAGTGCTGTAGGGGTTGTCATATTGGGTAGATCTGTTGCCATATTATGCCCTATGGCACTTTTAGCCAAGGCAAGCGTTCGGACTAATTTATTACGATCATTAACAGTTTTAAACACTTCGTCAACAATTTCTTTGGTAGCTACTTTTGGATCATAGAAAACAGCTTCACTCTTTGTTTTAATGTAATTGTAATCTCCTCTTTTTGGATACCCGTCACCCATATTATTTTCATACAGACCAGAGCTGCCCGTTAAGACTAAAGCTTTTAACATATCTGAATGGTTCTTAGCAAACAATAAGCCTACATGACCTCCCAAAGAATTTCCAAGGAGAATGATTTCAGATAGTTTTTTGTGTTTCAAAAAAGAGTACACATACTCAGATAGTGATTTTACTGATGTTTTAATCAGAGGAAGTGAATAAACCGGTAATTCTGGGATGATGACTTTATACCCCTTGTGTGGAAAGAAATTTAGGATGCCCTCAAAATTGCTCAAACCTCCCATTAAACCATGTAAGAGTACAATAGGTTGCCCTTCACCAATTTCTATAAAACTAAACTTTTCTTCTTTAATGAGCACTTGATTCATCGAGCAGAATTCGTTTCTAGATTTTAAACTTTTCAAAGATAGGTAAAATCAATTGGTGCTAAATGTTTTATAGTAAACAGTATGAAATTTAGTTTAAAGTAAATGAAGTGGAAAAACTTATTAACAATGTGGTAAAAAGTGGTAAAAAGTGGTAATAAATTTATAAATTTGAGCAACACTAATGCTTTCAGAATGCAACATTTCATAGGCACATATGAATGCAAGGCAGATGCCAAAGGACGGATCATGATGCCGGTAGCCCTAAAAGGGCAGTTGGCAACCTAT
Organism: Flavobacteriales bacterium MED-G22; assembly: GCA_002457295.1. Next base: position 17,367 of record NTKF01000012.1, on the reverse strand, counting down.
CTCAAAGGGGGGTTTGTTCTCAAGCGAGCTGTTTTCAATTCATGTCTTGAATTTTATCCAATGCAAGAATGGGAGGTTTTGATGCAGAAAGTGAATAGTTTGAATCGTTTTAACAAAAAGAATAATGACTTCATAAGGCGCTTCACTGCTGGTGTAAAACCTGTTGAAATTGATGCCTCTGGCCGATTACTTATTCCTAAAGATTTAATCAAATATGCTGATATAAAAAAAGAGGTTGTTATTTCATCGGCAGTAACCATTTTAGAAATTTGGAACAAAGACCACTATGAAAAAGCTATTGATGAAGCCACTTTAGATTTTGGTGAATTAGCCGAAGAAGTTATGGGAGATAAAAATGACAATGACCTATCATAAACCAGTTTTATTGCAGCAAGCCGTTGCTGGTTTGGTGCTAAAGCCAAAGGGTGTTTATGTCGATGCTACTTTTGGAGGGGGAGGTCATTCAAAAGCGATTCTAGAAAAAATGGATGCTACGGCTAAACTATTTGGATTTGATCATGACTCAGAGGCTGCTAAAAATTCATTAGAAGATCAGCGCTTTACTTTCTTAGGCTCAAATTTTAAAAATATAAAAGCGTATTTACAATACAATAAAATAAAAATGGTTGATGGGATATTGGCTGATTTAGGGGTTTCTTCTCATCAATTTGACACTGGGCACAGAGGTTTTTCAACTAGAATAGACGGCCCTCTAGATATGAGAATGAATTTGGACCAACCTCTTGATGCGAAAACAATTGTCAATGAATATTCTGAAGATGAATTAGAGAGAATTTTTAAAGAATATGGTGAAGTAGACCGAGCCAAAAAATTTGCAACCGACATCATAAATGCACGTCAAAGAACTACCATTGAAACCACTTTCCAGCTGAGGGGTTTGTTAGTCAAAAAAATCCCTAAACGTTTTGAAAACAAAGTATTAGCACAATGCTTTCAAGCCCTTCGAATTGAAGTCAACGGAGAATTAGAAGCACTAAAATCATTGTTAAAACAGGCTTCTTCTCTTTTGGCACAAGGAGGTCGATTGGTGTGTATATCATATCATTCTCTTGAAGATAGGCTAGTGAAACGCTTCATTAATTACGGAAATTTTGAGGGCGTTGATGAAAAAGATTTCTATGGCAACAATATAGCTCCAATGAAGAAGATTGGAAAATTGATAGTGCCAGACAAAGCTGAAACCGATAATAATTCAAGAGCACGAAGTGCTAAAATGCGAATTGCTGAAAAAAAATGAAACGTCTTCTAGCTTTTTTGAATATAGATTTTTTGCTCAATAGCAATGCATTGAAAAACTGGCGTATGATAATCTATCTGTCCTGTTTGGCTTTACTTATGATTTCGAGTGGACACAGCGCAGATCGAAAAATTTTCACTATTGCTGCTTACAATAAAGACATTAAAGCATTAAAAAGTGTTTTTGTGGAGCAGAAAACGAGGCTTGTCAATCTAAAAAAGGAATCCACAGTGATGCAATTGTTGAGTGACACAAATTTAGGTCCAGCAGATCGTCCTCCTGTTAAAATAAGAATAGAATAAGATGGAAAAACAACAACAAAAGCTTATGTGGCGGTTCTACCTAGTTGTTTTGCTTATGTTCTTTTTTGCACTAGGTATAGGCACTAAGATTTTTGTTATTCAGTGGATTGAAGGACCTGCTTTTGAAGCAATGGCAACCAATCAAACTATAAAAAATGTTCCTCTAGAGCCCAGTAGAGGAAATATTTATGCTGCTGATGGGAGTATATTAGCTACTTCAGTACCCCGTTATGAAATACGGTGGGATGCAGTAGTGCCATCAAACGCTAGATTTCAACAAAGTAAAGTCGCCTTAGCAAAAGCTTTAGCTACTTTTTTGAATCAACCGCAAGCTAATATTCAAAAGCGTTTAGAGCTAGCCCGTAAGAAGAAAAACAGGTATTGGCTAGTAGCCAAGAATTTGAGTTTTTCTGAAATGCAACAAATAAAAAGTTTTCCGCTTTTTAAATCAGGACCTTATAAAGGGGGGCTCATTGTCGAGCAATCCATTGAACGGGAACATCCTTTGGGTAAAATAGCAGAACGAACCATTGGTTATGAAAAAAGAGATTCAGATGGAACTTTTATAAGAGTGGGTCTGGAGGGAGCTTATTTTCAATATTTAAATGGAGAGCAAGGGTATCGATTGAAACAAAAAATTGCAAACGGACAGTGGAAGCCAATAAATGCCGATAATGAAAAAGAACCAACAGAAGGGTTTGATTTATATACTACGATAGACACTAATATGCAAGACATTGCTCAAAATGCACTTTTGAAACAATTAATAGATTTTGAGGCAGAACATGGAAGTGTGGTATTAATGGAGGTCAATACGGGTTCAATTAAAGCCATTGCTAACTTAGGTAGAACTTCCAAAGGCTTTTATTATGAAAAATTGAATTATGCTATAGGCGAGTCTCATGAGCCAGGTTCTACCTTCAAAACTATGGCAATGATAGCAGCACTTGAAGATAAAAAGATTGATGTAAATACACCAATTGAGACGGGCAAGGGGAAGCTTCAATTTTTTGGGAAATATGAGGTTAGAGATTCTAAACGTGGTGGTTTTGGAACTATCTCTGCAGGCAGAGCACTAGAAGTATCTTCAAACGTGGGATTGGTAAAAATTATCCACGATAACTACAAAGAAAACCCCAGACAGTTTGTAGATCGTTTGTATAATATGGGACTGAACAAGCCCTTGGGTCTTCCTATAAAAGGGGAGGGCCTTCCAAAAATTCCCTATCCTGATGATAAAAAGGAATGGGATGGATTGGATTTGCCTTGGATGGCCTATGGCTATGGAGTCAGTTTAACGCCCCTTCAAACGCTAACTTTTTATAATGCTATTGCCAATGAAGGAATTATGATTAAACCAAAATTCATTGATAAAATAAGCAACTTGGGCAACCAGCCAAAACAGATTTTTGAGGTAGAAATATTAAACCCCTCCATATGCTCAGAAACAACACTTAAAAAAGTGAAGAAAATGCTCTTTAATGTTGTTGATAAAAAATGGGGTACAGCCTATAGCATTAAAGATCAAAACGTAACAATGGCAGGAAAAACAGGTACTTGTCAAGTAGATTACAGTGGCGATGAAGAAGTTCAATATATTTCAAGTTTTGTTGGATATTTTCCTGCTGATTCTCCAAAATATTCATGCATTGTTGTTATTCACCGTCCTAATAAATCTAAAGGATATTATGGTTCAACCGTTGCAGCTCCAGTTTTTAAGGCGATTGCAAAGAAAATTTATAATAACACACCAAAGGAAGTTGTGCTAAAAACAGAGCAATTAGAAGGCTTACTAACTGGATCAGATATGAATAATGGAATGCCAGATGTCTTGGGATTGGAAGTAAAAAAGGCAGTTGAAATTCTAAAAAAGGTTGGCTGGCAGGTTGAAACCATTGGAGAAGGAACAGTTGTTTCTCAAAAAATTAAAGAAATTAAAAACGCTGAATCTGATACGATAATTCTAACCCTCTCATGATTACATTAAAATCTCTTTTATATCGTGCTGGAATTGAAGCTGTTGTGGGTTCTACCCAAGCAACTATCAATGAGATTCAGTTTGACTCCAGACTAGTCACTAAGGGTGATCTATTTGTTGCCTTGACAGGCTTAGAGTTAGATGGACACAGTTTTATTGCACAAGCAATAAATAAAGGAGCAATAGCTGTGGTTTGCGAAACAATGCCAGAGCATAGTGTGGAAAACATTTCCTACGTTGTTGTAGAAAATAGCCATAAGGCTTTGGCCTTAATGGCTGACAATTTTTATCAAAACCCTTCCAAGCATCTAAACCTCATTGGTATTACTGGCACTAATGGAAAAACATCTGTGGCCAGTATGTTATACGAAGTGATGTCTAATTTGAAGTACAAATGTGGACTTATTTCTACGGTTGCTATACAATATGGTGATGTTTTTCATGAAGCCACCCATACAACTCCAGATGCAATTTCGATCCAAAAGCATTTATCTGAAATGTTGGCAAAAGGAATTACTCATTGCTTTATGGAAGTGTCTTCGCATGGAATTGCGCAGCACAGGGTGTCAGGATTACATTTCAATGGAGGAGTTTTTACCAACCTTACTCATGATCATCTTGATTATCATGGAAGCTTTAAGAATTACAGGGACATAAAAAAAGTATTTTTTGACCTATTACCACCAAAAGCCTTTGCTCTTTCAAATACTGATGACAAAAATGGCATGTATATGATGCAAAACACAAAGGCAAAAAAAATTCATTATGCGCTCAAAAGAGCTGCAGACTATCAAGCTAAAATTTTAGAGCAACAATTTTCAGGAATGCTCTTAAAAATAAACAATCAAGAATTATGGACAGCCCTTGTTGGAAATTTCAATGCTTACAATCTCTTAGCAGTCTTTGCAACCACAGAACAGCTTGGAGTTGATCCTTTGGAGGTACTGAAACAACTAAGCAAATTAAAAAGCCTAGTGGGAAGGTTTCAAATTTTTCAAACCAAAGAAGAGACTACAATTATTATTGATTATGCCCATACACCAGACGCATTGGAAAATGTATTAAAAACAATAAATGCCATTAGGACAAGAAATGAAATGCTCCTAACTATTGTTGGATGTGGTGGAAATCGAGATAAGAAAAAAAGGCCCATTATGGGAAAAATATCAACTTCTTATAGTGATAAGAGCATTTTTACTTCTGACAATCCACGAAATGAATCTCCAGAGCTAATCATCGAAGAGATGTTAGCAGGAGTACCATTAGAAGATCAACGAAAAGTATTAAAAATTACAAACCGTCAGGAAGCCATTGCTACGGCAAAACATTTGTGTCGGCCTAAAGATATAATCCTCATTGCAGGAAAGGGGCATGAGACCTATCAAGAAATTGAAGGAGTTAAACATCCTTTTGATGATTTTAAAATTGCACAGGATATCTTTTTAAACCTAAACTAAGAATGTTATACTATCTCTTTGCATATCTAGAAAATAACTTTCAACTTTTTGGAGCGAGTCTTTTTCAGTATCTGAGCTTTAGAGCAAGTTTAGGGTTTATTTTAGCCTTGTTTATTTCTTTGATTTTTGGAAAAAAAATAATTCACTATTTAAAGGATCAACAAGTAGGAGAAAGCATTCGAGACCTTGGTTTAGAAGGTCAAAAAGAAAAAGAAGGAACACCAACAATGGGAGGGATCATTATACTAATTAGCCTTTTAGTTCCAGTTATTTTAGTAGCAAAACTCGAGAATATTTATATCCTTATTTTATTGTTTACATCTGTATGGATGGGCTTTATAGGATGGATAGATGATTATATCAAAATTTTTAAAAAGGATAAAAAAGGGCTTCAGGGTAGATTCAAAATTTTAGGTCAGTTTGTCTTAGGAGCCATTGTAGGAGGAATGCTTTATTTCCATCCAATGGTCACGGTTAGAACAGTGAGCGAAAAAGTGAATGATTTAGGGATAGTAGAGCGTGTTACTCAAGATCAAAAAGGCATATTAACCACTATTCCTCTTCTAAAAAACAATGAATTTGATTACGCTGATTTGATTGGGTGGACCGGTCTTGCAACCACCCAGTGGGGGTGGATGATTTTTATTCCCATTGTAATATTTATTATCATGGCTGTCTCAAATGGTGCCAACCTCACTGATGGAATTGATGGTCTTGCTGCTGGCAGTTCAGCCATAATTGTTATTGCTTTAGCCATTTTTGCATGGGTGTCTGGAAACATTATTTTTTCTGACTATTTGAACATCATGTATATCCCCAATGTGGGGGAAGTCACTGTTTTTATTGCCTCTTTTGTAGGTGCCTTAGTTGGTTTTTTATGGTATAATTCTTTTCCTGCAACCATTTTTATGGGGGATACAGGAAGCTTAACCATTGGGGCCTTGATTGCAGTGGTAGCAATTATTGTTAGAAAAGAACTGTTGATTCCCATTCTATGTGGAATTTTTCTAATAGAAAATCTATCAGTTATTCTTCAAGTGGGCTATTTCAAATATAATAAACGAAAGACAGGAGAGGGTAAGCGACTTTTTTTAATGTCACCCCTACATCATCACTTTCAGAAAAAAGGCTACCATGAGAGTAAAATAGTAGCTCGTTTTTGGATTGTAGGAATTTTATTAGCCATTGTTTCAATTGTTACCCTAAAAATCAGATAAATGAAAGAAAAAGTAGTGGTTTTAGGGGCAGGTGAAAGTGGAGTAGGGGCTGCATTATTAGCGCAAAAACAAGGTTTTTCAGTATTTGTTTCAGACGCTTCAAGCATTTCAAAAACTACTCAAGAGTTATTCAACAAAGAGCACATAGACTGGGAGGAACATCAACATACTCTAAATACTATGCGCGATGCGCGTTGGATTATTAAAAGCCCTGGAATTCCAAAAGAAGCCCCCATCGTTCAAGATTTAATCTCTCATGCGAAAACTGTTGTATCTGAAATTGAATTTGCATCACGTTATACCAAAGCAAATATAATTGCTATAACAGGGAGCAATGGCAAAACAACCACTACTATGTTGACCTATGCCATATTAAAAGAAGCAGGATTAGATGTAGCCGTGGGTGGAAATATAGGAAATAGCTTTGCCCGTTTGGTAAAGGAGACATCTCACGATTATTATGTTTTGGAAGTCAGTAGTTTTCAATTAGACGATATTAACACTTTTGCCCCTAAAATAGGTGTAATCACAAACATTACACCTGATCACTTGGATCGATATGGAAATAATATTGCCCACTATGTCCAAGCCAAACTCAACTTAACAAAATACCAAAAAGAATCAGACTTTTTGATTTTTAATGCGGATGATCCAATATTGATAGATGCCTTAAAAAACACAAAAAGTAATGCAAAACTACACTCATTTGGAATCAAAAGTACAAGTCAAACCACTTGTGTAGACAACCAAATTAAAATTGATAATGATAATTCACCAATTATGATAAACACCTCGCAATTTACGCTCACAGGGCGGCACAATTTGCTTAACGCAATGGCAGCAGCAACCGTTGCAAACTTATTATCTATAAGCAAAGAACAAATTCAGAAAAGCCTTTCTCATTTCCAAGGAGCCCCCCACCGTATGGAAAAAGCATTTACCATTCAAAAAGTGGATTACATCAATGACTCAAAAGCAACAAATGTGAATGCCACTTATTTTGCCTTGGAAAGTATTTCTACTCCCACTGTTTGGATAGCTGGGGGAGTAGACAAGGGTAATGATTATTCCTCATTGTTGCCTTTAGTGCGTGAAAAAGTAAAAGCCATTATTTGTCTAGGAATTGATAATAAAAAATTGTTTGAAGTCTTTGCTGATGTGAGTGATATAATGATTGAAACACAAAGTATTTCAGAAGCTGTAAAAATTTCTCACAAAATTGCTGAAAAGAATGAAACTGTTTTGCTTTCGCCTGCTTGTGCAAGTTTCGATTTATTTCAGAACTATGAAGATCGAGGAAATCAATTTAAAAATGCAGTAAAGAATTTATGAAATTGCTAAATAGCATACAAGGAGATAGAGCCCTTTGGGTCATTTTGACACTATTGGCCATCTTTTCTTTTTTACCCGTTTTTAGTGCTTCCTCAAATCTAGTTTATGTTGTTGGAAAAGGAACCCCTTGGGGCTATTTGGTCAAACATTTTGTCATTTTAACGATTGGGTTTTTCTTCATGTATTTGATTCATAGAGTTCCGAATAATTATTTTAAAGGAGTATCAATTTTATTACTACCTGTTGTAGTATTACTTCTCATTTATACAGCCTCTCAGGGGACTATTATAAATGGAGCGAATGCCAGCAGATGGATACGGATTCCAATTGTAGGGTTAAGTTTCCAAACGTCTACTTTGGCACTAGTAGTCACTATGATCTATGTTGCTCAATATCTTTCCAAAAACAAAAACAATTTTAAATCGTTTAGCAAGTCCATTTTAGCTTTTTGGCTTCCGATAGCTATAATTATTGGGTTGATTTTGCCCTCCAACCTATCCACCGCAGCGCTACTGTTTTTGATGGTGTTAGTTCTCTGTTTTATAGGAGGATATCCAATTCAATATTTGCTGGGAATCGTGTGTAGTGGAGTGGTATTCTTTGTTTTATTTTTTATGACTGCTAGATCCTATCCAGAGGCAATGCCCAATCGTATTGATACTTGGATGAGTAGGATAGAAAATTTTAATGACCCCTCTAAAACAGATGGTAATTATCAAATTGATAGGGCTAAGATGGCCATCGCAACAGGAAAAATTTTTGGTTTAGGTGCAGGTAAGAGCCGAATGAAAAATTTCTTACCTCAAAGTTCTTCTGATTTTATATATGCTATAATAATTGAAGAATTTGGACTTGTGGGCGGACTAGGGTTGCTTTTAATTTATCTTTTGCTTTTGTTTAGAGTGGTGGTCATTGCTCATCGCGCGACCACCACTTTTGGAAAATTATTAGTTATTGGCTTAGGCTTGCCCATTTTAAGTCAAGCATTGATAAACATGGGAGTAGCAGTTCAAATTCTTCCTGTGACCGGTCAAACGCTTCCTATGATAAGTAGTGGAGGAACCTCAGCATGGATGACGTGCATTGCCTTGGGAATGATTCTAAGCGTAAGCGCATCGAAAAATCAAGATCCCGAGTTCTCTTTTGAAACAACAGACAATCCAATAAAAATATTAAGTGAAACGCCATAAGATCATCATTTCTGGAGGGGGTACTGGAGGGCACATTTTCCCAGCAATAGCTATTGGGTCTGAAATCAAGCAACGCTACCTAGAATCAGAACTTTTATTTGTTGGTGCTCATAATAAAATGGAAATGCAACAAATTCCTAGAGCAGGTTTTCGAATTGTTGGTCTTTGGATTGATGGATTTCAACGTTCATTGTCATTACGCAATATTTTGTTTCCTTTCAAATTAGTTATTAGTTTGATTCAGTCTTTTTTTATTTTAGTTCGCTTTAGACCAAAGGTAGTTGTGGGAACTGGTGGATTTGCAAGTGGTGCATTACTACAAGTGGCACAATGGATGCGACTACCAACACTCATTCAAGAACAAAATTCTTATCCTGGTATCACAAACAAAATTTTAGGACAAAATGCAAAAGCCATCTGTGTTGGTTTTCAGGGTATGGAGCGATTCTTTCCCAAAGAAAAAATTCATTATACAGGCAATCCTATTAGACAAAATATTGCTCAGTTTGATATTTCTCCTACACAAGCAAAACAGCATCTTGATTTAAATTTGAAAAAAAGAACACTCGCGGTTTTAGGAGGTAGTTTAGGAGCAAGAACAATAAATAATTTGATAGCTAAGAAGCTTCAATTTATAATGAATTTAGGCTATCAAATAGTGTGGCAATGTGGCAAGTTGTATTACGATCAATACGCTTCAATGGAAAATCAAATGGTAAAGGTGATACCCTTTGTAACTGAAATGGAATCTTTCTATGCTGCTGCAGATTTAATTATAGCACGTGCCGGCGCCGGAACCATAGCTGAGTTGTGTTGTGTTGGCAAACCATCAATTTTGATTCCCTCACCCAATGTGACGGCTAACCATCAGGTGAAAAATGCACAAGCCCTCGTCGATCAACAAGCTGCCATTATGATCGAAGAAATTGATTTGGAAAAAAAGTTCGAAAAAACCTTTTTAGACTTAGTGCAAGATGAAAAGATGCAAAGTGAAATGGGCTCAAAAATAAGGGCACTAGCTAAACCTAATGCTACTCTAGAAATAGTGGATGAATTAGAAAAAATCATTCTATCATGACTTTCAACAAAACCTATTTCATGATTGGAATTGGCGGCATTGGAATGTCAGCAATAGCCTTGCATTTGATTGAAAATGGCGCTAGTGTTTGGGGTTATGATAAAGTGGAAAGCCCAATAACCCGCATGCTTTCAGATGTTGGAGTGCATATAATGTATGAGCCCACAATAGAGGCAATGCCAGAAGAAGTAAAACATAAAAATGTAGAAGTAATTTATACTGCTGCTATTCCGAAAAGAAATCCGCTATGGCAATTTTTTGATCTTCAAGGCAATAGAATGTATAAGCGAGCTGCTTTTCTAGGAAAAATTTGTAGTGATAAAAAAACATTTGCTATTGCTGGCACACATGGTAAAACAACCACAGCAGCTATTTTGACTCATTTGTTTGCTACTGATAATCGTGCGTTCACTGCTTTTGTAGGGGGTATCGTCAAAAAGTATAATTCAAATTATATAAGCACTGGAATTGATTTTTATGTAGTAGAAGCAGACGAATATGATCGTTCCTTTTTACAGCTATTTCCTACTCATGCAGCGATTACTACAATGGATGCAGATCATATGGAAATTTATGATTCATTAGAGGGAATTGAACAAGGGTTTACTGCATTTGCAAAACAAGTGAAACACACACTTTTAGTCTCTTATGGGTTACCTCTTTCAAATTTGACCTATGGTTTTGAAGCGAATGCTTCCTACAGTATCCCAAGTTTTAAGCCACACAATGAGGGTTATTTATTTGATGTGGTAACACCAGAGGGAGTGGAAAAAGCACTTTATTTCAATCAAATAGGGAAACATAATCTTGTCAATGCATTATGCGCAATATCTCTTGCTCATCTTGAAGGTGTTTCGTTTGAATCGATTCGAAAAGGGTTGGCTTCATTTCCAGGAATAGAACGTAGAATGAATCAATACCATTTAGATGATTTGCTTCTTATTGATGACTATGCTCACCACCCTGTTGAACTTAAGGCAGTTTTAAAAACCATAAAATCTACATATCCTAAGCGAAAAAATGGTATTGTTTTTCAGCCTCACTTGTTTTCAAGAACAAGAGATTTTATGTGCGATTTTGCAAGCGTTTTATCTGAATTCGACGAAGTGATTTTATTGGATATTTATCCAGCAAGAGAGCTTCCAATTAAAGGTGTTACGTCAGATAATTTATTGAATTTGATAACCAATCCCAATAAAAAGAAAGTGCAAAAAGTTGATCTTCTCAGTGCAATAGAAGAATCTAAGGCCGACTTATTGGTGATGGCTGGAGCAGGAGATATTGGTCTTGAAGTACAAAAAATTTTAATGCAATTAAACCCGACAACATGACTTATAAAAACGTGATATTTTTATTTTTTTGTTTTGGGTTTATGGTATTCCTAGCACTTATTGCACAAAAGCAAAACCACCAGAAGCAGACTCTAAATATTGAGATTCTTTTTGAAAAAAAGCCACATATTTTAAATGACTCCGTCGTTAATAAATTGTTAACACAAAACCAAAACCAATCGTTCTACAAGGTTAAAGATAGTTTAGTTTTGAGTGAAGTCGAGGTAGCTTTAGAACAAAACGAAGTTGTTGAAAATGCAGAAGTCTTTCTAAAACCCTCGGGAGTTATTGGGGTAAAAGTGACAGAGAGAAAACCGTTTTTTTTAGTAGAGGACACACTAAAATATTTTGTAGATCAGAAAGCAGAGCGTTTTCCTTTTTATGAAAAATATGATGAGATTCTCCCTTTATTTCGAGGGCCTCTTCCAGAAGATCGTATGCAAGAAGTTGTTCAATTCTTTACTCAATTTGAACAAGATAATTTTATTCAATCAGAATTAAGAGCATTGAGTTTTAACGAGGGAAATTATTTTATAACTCTTCGATCTTACCCTTTTAAAATCATATTTGGTGATTCTTATCGATTAAAAGAAAAAATAAAAAAACTAAAAATATTTTGTGCTTTCCAAAGAGCGCAAGACACCTTGAAAGGATATAACGTAATCAATTTAAAATATAAAAATCAAGTAGTTGCACAAAACACTTTAGTATTATGAAAAATAACGAAATAGCAGTTGGCCTGGATATTGGAACCACCAAGATAGTGGCCTTAGTAGGCCAAAAAAACGAATTCAATAAGGTCGAAATACTTGGCGTCGGTAAATCTAAAAGTTTGGGTGTCCACCGCGGGGTTGTCAATAACATTACCCAAACAATACAATCCATTCAACAAGCGGTTTTAGAGGCCAAAACGTCTTCAGACAATGAATTTGAGGAGGTGGTTGTAGGCATTGCCGGACAGCACATAAGAAGCATACAACATAGTGACTATATTACAAGAGAAAATGCTGATGAAGTTATTAACGAAGACGATATACAGAAGCTAATTCAGCAAGTGTACAAATTGGTGATGCTCCCAGGAGAAGAAATTATCCATGTTTTACCTCAAGAGTACAAGGTTGATGGCGTTGGAGAAATAAAAGAACCCATAGGAATGTATGGAGGTCGCTTGGAAGCCAATTTTCATGTTGTTGTTGGCCAAATAGCCTCTATCAGAAACATCGGAAGATGTATTAAGAGTGCGGGATTAAAAATGTCAAACATCACCCTAGAACCACTTGCCTCAGCCGAGGCTGTGTTGAGTCATGAAGAAAAAGAAGCAGGTGTAGCATTGATAGATATTGGTGGCGGAACGACCGATTTAGCTATCTTCAAAGATGGCATTATTAGGCACACTGCTGTTATTCCTTTTGGAGGCAATGTAATTACTGAGGATATTAAAGAGGGGTGTTCAATAATTGAAAAACAAGCAGAATTATTGAAGGTAAAATTTGGTTCAGCATGGCCAGGAGAAAATCGCGATACTGAAATTGTTTCTATACCCGGTTTGAGAGGTCGAGATCCTAAAGAAATTTCTTTAAAAACACTTTCTAAAATAATTAATGCTAGGGTAGTAGAGATTATTGAGCAAGTATATCTTGAAATAAAAAACTATGGGCATGAAGAGCAAAAAAAGAAACTCATAGCGGGAATAGTGCTCACAGGAGGAGGAAGCCAACTCAAACATCTCAAACAATTGGTTGAATACATAACTGGAATGGATTCTAGGGTGGGCTATCCAAGTGAACATTTAGCTGGAAAAACACAAGACAGCGTAGCGAGTCCGCTTTTTGCAACCTCTGTAGGATTATTGATGAATGCCATTGAAAAACAAGAGCTAGAAGATCTTATTGAAGATGATGAGACACAAGATGAAGAACAGGAAATAATAAATACGACCAATACAGGCCCAAAACAGAAATACCGTAAAACGATTTTAGAAAAATTTGGAGATACTCTAAAAGAATTCTTAGATAAAGCTTAAAGGGAATAATTATGGAAAACGATGTAACTAATGATTTTAATTTTGATTTGCCTAAAAATAAAAGCAACGTAATCAAAGTGATTGGTGTTGGCGGAGGTGGAAGTAATGCTATAAACTACATGTTTAGCCAAGGCATAAATGGCGTTGATTTTGTGGTGACCAATACAGATGCACAAGCACTAATGGAAAGTCCGGTTCCAACAAAGATACAGTTGGGAGCGAGTTTAACCGAAGGATTAGGTGCTGGTGCAAACCCAGAAGTTGGTGCTTTGGCAGCTCAAGAAAGTAAGGTAGAGCTTGAAACTCTATTGCATACAAGAACCAAGATGGTCTTTATCACAGCTGGAATGGGCGGGGGTACAGGTACCGGAGCGGCCCCAATTATTGCGAAAATGGCTAAAGATCTCGATATACTCACTGTTGGAATTGTGACTATGCCTTTTCAATTTGAAGGAAAAATTAGACTAGAGCAGGCACAAGAAGGGCTTGAAAAGATAAAGAAAACAGTAGACGCTTTAATCGTTATTAATAATAACAAATTGCGGATGGTTTATGGCAATCTAGGCTTTAAAGCTGGCTTTTCAAAGGCAGATGAGGTTTTAGCTACTGCGGCAAGGGGCATTGCAGAAGTAATTACACATCATTATACCCAAAATATTGATTTAAAAGATGCAAAAACTGTATTGACCAATTCAGGAACTGCCATAATGGGATCAGGCTCTGCATCGGGTTCCAATAGAGCTCAGGAAGCCATCGAAAATGCCTTGGATTCTCCTTTGCTAAATGACAATAAAATTACTGGTTGTAAGAACGTCTTGTTACTCATAGTTTCTGGTTCAGAGGAAATAACAATTGATGAAATAGGGGAAATTAATGATTTCATTCAAGCAGAAGCTGGAAACCATACCAATATCATCATGGGTGTAGGTGAAGATGAAACTCTTGGGAATGCTGTCGCTGTAACAGTAATTGCTACCGGTTTTGGTGCTGAGCAACAGTTAGAAATTGTAAACACCGAAGCAAAAAAAATTATTCATTCACTTGAAGATGAACAAAAAGTAGAACAAGACCTAACAGAAAAGGAAGTAGATATTGAACCCCAGCCCTTAGATGCCTTTGAAGCTCCAATTGAAAAGGAGAAAATAGAGCCTTCTATGGACGATTCTTTTGCTGAAGAAGACGAAATGCTGGCACATGAAATTATGAATATGGAGGTGGTTTATGAAATAATTGAGGCTGAACCACAGGTGATAGCACCAGAAGAGGAAGATTCATTTATTAATGATCAAGAAGAAAACGCGTTAACTTCTCAAGATGCAGAAAAAATATTAGAAGATGAATTAACTCCTATAAATGAGCAACCAATTGAAGAAATGGATGAATCAGATCTGATTGCAGAAATGAATACCCCTTCAGTGGTAGATAAAATAGAATATAATCTAATCGATCAGGAGAAAGATGAACCATCTCAAAACCAGGTAGAGGAGTTGAAATATGACACTTTTGGAAAAATAGAAGAAGAAACCGAACATCAATTTGAAGAAACAGCTTTGTTTAATCTTGAACCCAACGATGTAGAAGAATTTATAGTTAAAACTGAAACAGAAACAGAATCAGAAAACGATCCAGAAGAATTTGTTTTCAATGAAATTAGCTCAAAGGAATTATCGGACATAGAGGTTAATGATCCTGAGCATGTCTTAGATGAGGAATCACAAATAGCGATGGATTTTGAAAAACCTTTTGAGAATGTGTTTGAAATAAAAGAGACTACAGTAGCCGAAAACAAACAGAGGCTAGATTCAGATTCTCATGATAGTCAAGAAGAAACTTTTGATTTTGAAGAGCATGCAATAGAGTTTGAATTAAAAACAAGTTCTACTCCTGAGGAGGCTCCACAGAGTGGTCAAGAGACAGAAAACCAACCAATATCTTCCGAAGAAAAGCATACTATTGAAGAAAGTGATGAATCAAATCCTTTTGACCAGCCCATTGAGGAATCATTTTCAAAAAACAATGAAATTAGAAAAGAACAGCTCAAAAAATTCAATTATAAATTCAAATATCAACTGCAAAGAATTGATGAATTGGAAAACAAACCAGCCTTTGAACGTAAAGGAATGGATCTCTCAGAAAAGGAGCCCCCCCCTGCCTCTAGAACCTCCCTAAATGAAGACGAACAATCTGGTTTGCATCTACGTTCAAATAACTCTTTTTTGCATGATAGTGTAGACTAATAATAAATTATTTAGATTAAAAAAATATGTCACTAGAAAATAAAATAACAACAGCTCTAAAGAAAGCAATGAAGTCTAAAGATAAAGAAGCGCTCAATGCCTACAGGGCAATTAAATCAGCACTACTTTTACTTAAAACTGAGGGCAAAGGCACAATTCAAATAGCGGAAGCTGATGAAATAAAGCTACTACAAAAATTAGTAAAACAAAGGCAAGAAAGTGCTTCATTGTTTAGAGCACAAAATAGAGATGATTTAGCCATCCCAGAAGAAAGCCAAGCAATTTTGATACGTCAATTTCTTCCAGAACCTATGGATGAAGAGACTGTTAAAAAAGAAGTTGAAAGCATCATTAGTCAATTGGGTGCACAAGGAATGAAGGATATGGGGAAAGTAATGGGCATTGCCAATTCTAAAATGGCTGGTAGGGTCGATGGAAAAAAATTGGCTTCAATTATAAAGGAAAAGCTCGTCGGGGGTTAAGTAAAAAAAGTAATTAGTTAGAAAATTTCCCAATCTTTTTTACCCATTTCTCGCTGTAATTTGACATATTCATTCCATTTTTTCATATCCTCTATATCTGGTAGTACACGAATTTGCCGATGGCTGTCAAAAATTTTTTGTTTCTCAGCATCAGTAAGCTCTAGCTTTTCTTGGTGTATCTTGTTATAATAATTTTCTAAAAACAAAATTGGGTTTGCTTGAATGCGACTGTATATTTCTAAAAATAATTCGACATATACCTTCTTATCCATCATGTTTTGTATTTAAAAAGTTGCAAAAAAAAAACTTTTTAAATTAATAATCTAATTTTTTAAAAAAATCTGACATTGAAATGCCCAACCCTAAACAAACCTTACTTAAAATTTTTACAGAAATGTTGACAGTTCCTTTTTCTATCAATGAGGCATATTTTCTATCAATTCCGATTTTATATGCCAACTTCTCTTGACTTAATCCCTTTTCAGTTCTTAACCCCTTAATCTTATTCGATATATTTTCCAAAAATAAATCTTCTTTCATTCAAAATTTATTAGGGCATAAATGTAGAGAAACAATAAAACTAATTCATTGTAAGATAGTACGCCGCCACATTTTACAAGGTATTTCTATTAGTTATGTAAGAGGACTAAAGGGTATTAAAAGTTGATTTAAATTAAAAAGTAAGTACCCTAAATGTGGCCCAGGGAGAATTATAATGCTTTTTTGTAGTACTTTATTTGAATCAAGCATAATGTAGTCTATTTACTTGGATTAGAAGCTATATATTTTTTTTAATTTAGCTTTATGCAGTACTATTACCCCTTTTTTTGTAATACTCTGTTTTACATTTAATTAAAGCATCTTTTTGTGACCCAGGGAGGATTCGAACCCCCAACCCTCAGAGCCGAAATCTGATATTCTATCCAGTTGAACTACTGGGCCAATTTTTTCAAAATGGGACAAACGCACAAATTTAGTTTGCACTAAATGAGCACTCTGTAAAAGTAGTTTTATTTTATGGCCAATAAGCCATTTTTTCACTTTTTTGATCTGATAGATAATCTCCAAAAAAATTAAAAATAATATTTTATAAATATTTTTCTTTATATTTAGTTAAAATATTATATAGTGAGTAGCATAGTAACAGTACTAATTTGTATGGCCGTACTTGTGGGAGGTGTCATATTATATTCCGTAATAGCAACTGCAACAGGAGTTGAGGAAGACGAAAATCAAAACTATATTCCTGACTGGATTGAAAAAAGATTCCCTTCAATATTCAAGTCTAGTAAGGATTTAGATGATAAAGAATGATATTCGTGTTTAATATCTGGTACCCATTAAACCTGCTTTAACATGCTTATTTAAAATTACAATTACTTAGGTATGCTTCTTTTAGCACTCCTATATCATGTATTTTTTTATTTATAAAATCCTTTTTTAACGTTTTTTTTTGTGAGATCAAATTGTTGATAACATTAT
>NTKF01000011.1 GCA_002457295.1 Flavobacteriales bacterium MED-G22 | reverse complement strand
GTCGCTGATGCAGTACTAAGACTACTGCCATCGCCTATTATATCTGCATTCAAACCATCTCCCAAACAAAGAGTTAGGGATGCTGTAGTCGATATGGTTCCACCTGAATTTAGTCTAGGAACAAATATTGTTACTGAAACTAGATCACTACATCCATTTGCATTTGTAACTTCTAAGGTTACAATTTTCTCTTCAGTAATATTAGTTAAAGTAAAAGTTGGAGTTGGGGAATTTGTAATAAGATTTGAACCACCGGTTGAAAAAGTATAGGTATATCCTGCCCCTGTAGGGCCAGCTGTTAATAGTACATCTCCTCCTGAACATATAATTGAAGGATTTGCATTTAGAGAAATTAATCCTAAAGAAGCAAAATCATCAACCTGTATAACAATTGAATCAGTATAAATACAACCATTATTATCTTGAACTTGTATAGAAACAGTTTCTCCATTATTTACTTGTAATCCACCACCTGACCCTGTAGTTGTAGTAAATGTTCTTGAAGAAGTCGAAACCTGTTGTCTTGCAGCATCACCATCAATTGTAAATGTATAAGTAACAGATCCACTTGCAGCAGCTACTGAAAATATGATTGGGGATTCGTCGCAATATTGAGTTAATCCTGAATTAGTTGTTAGACCAGGGTCATAAAGTGGATTAACATTAAAAGTAATAGTATTTGACTCAGCGTAGTCTGAGCATGTCGTCCCATCATTGGCTATACCATCACCATTTGTATCAATGTAAGCATAAGCTAAGCGTCTGTAACTTGTAGTTATTGTTAAGGCAGCAGGGTCAAACGTCGCTGTGTCTGTAGCCGACGCTATAGGTGTCCAGCTACCACCATCCACCTTAGATTGCCATACATAAGTCACACTATGTGTCGAACTTGCATCCGCAGAACTTACTATCGGATCAGGATTGTCACCATTACACAAGGTAGCGTCTGAAGCAGTGGTGAATGCGATTGTTCCACCTTCTGTAGCTTCAATAACTTCAACAGTCATTGTTACTGTCTCAGAGCATCCATAGTTATTGAAGGCTGTTAATCGAATTTCATTAGTGCCAGACAATGTGCTGGTTGTATATACGTTTCCAACAACTTCACCAAAAGCAGGAGGGTTGCCATTTACTTCAAAAGTATATGACACTCCACCTGAGGCTGTAAATTCAATTTGATCTCCTTTACAAATTACACTTCCGACAGGGTTAGTCGTTAATGAGGGATTAAGACCGGAGTCACTTGCTACTACAGTGATTGAAGAGGTATAAGTGCATCCTGAGGAATCTGTTACTAGGACACTTATTTGATCATTATTTGAGACATCATTTGTTGGGGTAGAGGTTGATGCTGAAGCAGTAGCTGCGTAGGTTCTAACTGAAGATGATTGAACTTGATTACCATTAACAAAGAAAGTATAAGTTGCTGCACCCGCGCTTGCAGAGACCAAAATATTTTCACCTACACAATATGATGATTCATTTGTGGTAAGTGTTAGAGAAAATTCGGGGTTAACTTCAATAAAAACTGGAACTGTAGCTCCATTTGATGTACAATTAAGGTCAATATTTGATGCAGTAGCTACCCTTCTAAAGTATTTGTCAGAAAAAAATACTGTGGGAGTTATAGATGTAGATGTAGATGTTCCAAATAATTGCCAGTCTGTTCCATTAGACGAACTTTCCCATCTATAGGTTATTGAATTAGTAGAGCTGGCAAGTGAAGTTGAACTTATAGAACCCGTCATAGTAGCACCATAGCAAAGTTTACTATCATTCGAATTTGATAAAACAATCGATCCTGGATCTGTAATTTCGATTACTTTAATTGTATTGGTTCTCTCGCTAGAACATCCCTGACCGTTATATACTACTACTTTGACTTCTTGTCCATTTGCAATCCCAGCTGGTATAAATGTGTTCGAACTACTCTTGGATTGTTCTAATGTCCCTCCGACAAAAAATTCGTATTCTGTCCCTCCAGATGCAGTAAAAAGAATAGAATCACCGCTGCAAATTGCATCATTGGTTGCATTATTTGTTAATGTGGGATCGGGGAGCGTATTAATAATTACTGTTTGACTCACGGAACTAGTATTTGCTAGACATCCATTTGAATCTAATACTTCAATAGTGACTTTATCGCCATTAGATAGTGCATTTGGATCTGAGGGATCTGTGGAAAATGTTATAGTATTATCAGTAGCACTTTGTTGCTCGAGAGCCCCTTGAACAAAAAATTTGTATAAAGTTGCTGAGGCACCGGAAGAATTTATTTGAAAATAAATTTGGGCTCCTTGACATACAGTTGCAGAAGAGGGTGAAACTGATAATGAAAATATTTCCTCAGGATAAACTATAGCAGTTGTCCGATGTGCATCATTATCAGTATTTACATCTCCAGTTGATGAAACAGATGTGGTGGAAACAGTTATCGTTGAAATACCACGATTGCTAAAGTTTAAATTAGTAGAAGTTGTAAAATCATCTGGGTAGCGAAATGTTCTTGAACTCGTAGTAGTTCCGCTTGCGGTAAGAGAAACAAGGTTGGTAACTGTTGCAGTGAATAATGTTTGAGAATTGACACCTGTTATTTCTATAGTGAAGGATAATGTAGTACTTATATTATCACCTGAATCAGCATAATTTGTAACTGTAATATCTAAACTTATTGGATTAGTAGGGCAAAAACTGTATTCATCAGAATTTGTCTCAGTAGCTCCAACAACTGCTACTTTTGTAATGCCTAAATCCTGCCCAGAAGAGAAAAGGGCAAAGAAAAGCATACAAAAAGTTATCAGATTTGGGATTAAACTGCGCCTAATATGTATCAATTCCTATATATAGTATATAATGAACGAAATTAATTAATAATTATTGTTTAAATTAAATATGCCTCAGTGAATTAATATTTATTCAACTAGTTTACGTTTTAAAATCCACACAATTTTCATAAAAAACCTTTCTCTTTCATCCAATCGTCATTGTAAATTTTACCAATGTAACGACTTCCCGAATCGTGCAAAAGTACAACCACCACGTCCTCTTTTTTGAAATTGTCCTTTAGCTGTAAAAGCCCTTTTACTGCAGCGCCACAAGAGTTCCCCGCAAAAATACCTTCTTCACGAGCAAGTTTTCTTGTATATATGGCAGCGTCTTTATCAGTCACTTTTTCAAACTTGTCGATAATAGAAAAATCAACATTTTCAGGAAGAATATCTTCCCCAATACCTTCTGTGATATAGGGATAAATTTCTTTTTCGTCAAAAACTCCTGTTTCGTGGTATTTTTTAAACACCGATCCATAGGTATCAATGCCCCAGACCTTGATTGCTGGATTTTTTTCCTTCAAATATTTTCCCACACCAGAAATTGTGCCTCCAGTTCCAACACCCACCACGAAGTGAGAGATTTTTCCTTCAGTTTGTGCCCAAATCTCTGGTCCTGTTTGTTCATAGTGTGCTTGTGAATTAGCAGGATTGTCATACTGATTGACATACCATGCGTTGGGAGTTTCTGACCCAATCCGTTTTGAAACACTGTAATATGATCTTTCATCTTCGGGAGGTACATCTGTGGGGCAAACAATCACCTCTGCTCCTACACCTCTTAGCACATCAAATTTTTCCTTTGATTGTTTATCTGTTGAAACACATATCAGCTTATACCCTTTCACAATTGCTGCCAAGGCTAATCCCATTCCGGTGTTCCCTGAAGTGCCTTCCACTATAGTTCCTCCAGGTTTCAATCTTCCGTCAGCCTCAGCTTCTTCAATCATTTTTAAAGCCATTCTATCCTTTACAGAATTGCCTGGATTAAAGCTTTCGATTTTAGCTAACACTAGGGCATCGACATCTTTTGTGATGGAATTCAATCGAACCATTGGAGTGTTTCCAATAGTTTCTAAAATATTATTGAAATAATTCATTAAAGTAGTAATACGAGTGTAAAGGTATTTAATTGCTTTGTTTTCTCTGAAGTTATAGTATTAGAAATTTTTATCGAAACCGTAAAACCTTTGCAGGTGTTATGCTGATGATGATTCTTGAAGGTAACCATAATAGCAAAGCGCTAATTAATAAGAAAATTAGATTTACTGCAAAAATTTCATAAAAAGTAAGAATTACGGGGGCTTTATCGACAAAATAGGTTTCTGGGTCTAATTGAATCCAACCCCATTGCTGTTGAGTAAAATAAAAAAGTAAACCCAAAATATTACCAATCAACAACCCCTTTGACATAATCACAATTCCATTGTATAAAAATATATTTTGTATCATCCGATGAGGGGCACCTAATGCTTTTAAAAGCCCGACCATTCTAGACCGCTCAAGTATTAAAACTAAAAGTGCTGTGGCCATGTTAATGACCCCTACCAAAAGCATGATTATCATTATAATTAAGATATTAAAGTCAAAAAGAGAAATCCATTGAAAAATACTGCTGTATTGATCATTCAGAGATTGAGCATCTAACTCCGGGGGCAAATATTGATAAATTTCTTCTGTTATATTTTCAATTTGGTTAGGCTCTTTTAAAAATATTTGATAGCCCCCGATTTGATCATTTCCCCATCGGTTTAGACGTTGAATTTGATTCAAATCACCCAAAATCAAATTTTTGTCAATGTCAGGAAAACCGGTAGAGAAAATACCTGAAACTGTAAATTTTCTTTTATTGGGTAGCCGTTGTGTGGTACTATTTTGAAAATAGGCTTCCACAGTTTCTCCAGCGTGTAGTTCTAATCGATCTGCAATGCGTTGTGAAATAACTATTTTGTCTGAATTGTTCTCTCCCCAATTAGGAATTTCACCTTCACGCATAAAATCTGAAAGTTCACTTGATTCAAAATTTGAATCTACCCCCTTGAATAAAATCCCTTCAAATTCTTCACCTGCTTTTAGCATTCCTGCTTTAATGGCAAAACCATACGAATAAATTATTGGGTTTTCAGTTTTCCAAATGCTAGAAAAATCTAGATTGTTCTTAAAAGAGAGCAATGAAATTTTTGATGAATTATTCTCAAATGGCATAACCACTAAATGGCCATTAAAAGCAGCTGTTTTTTTCCGAATCTCTTTTTGAAGGCCTCTACCCGTTGCCACTGCAATGAGAATTGTTGTTATACCCAAAGTGACTGCAATAGTTGCGATATTTATGATTTGGTGAGAAACACTATCTTTGTTTAAAACGGGTTGGCGCATTCTTTTAGCGAAAAACAAAGGAAGGTTCAAAATCATTCAATTTTAAGATGCATTTCAAAAGTACACTTTTATTTTGGGTTGCCGTTTGTGCAACAAATTGGGTTTTTGCCCAAGGAATGATCAAACCAGGTGCCCATCAAACCAGTAGTTTTATCCCCCTTTTAGAAGGAAAAAAAATCGGCCTTGTTGCTCATCAAGCAAGTAGAATTGAGACTGTTCATTTAGTAGATAGCCTTCTTGCACTAAAAATTGATCTAGTTCGCGTTTTTGCCCCAGAGCATGGGTTTAGGGGACTTGCAGACAATGGAGAAAAAGTTGCTGACCAAATCGACTTACAAACAGGAATACCAATTATATCTCTTTATGGAAAAAACCGAAAACCTCAACCAGAAATACTTCAAGATATTGACCTTATGGTCTTTGACTTGCAAGACGTTGGCACTCGATTTTATACCTACTTGTCTACCCTTCATAATGTGATGGAAGCCTGTGCTTCAGAGGGAATTCCTTTGTTGGTTTTGGACCGTCCAAACCCAAATGCACATCTCGTTGATGGCCCTGTCCTTAATTTAAAATTCAAAAGTTTTGTGGGCATGCATCCAGTGCCGATTGTCTATGGCATGACTATTGGCGAATACGCTCAAATGATCAATGGTGAAAAGTGGCTCGATCAAAACCTAAAGTGTGATTTAACTGTAATACCAATTCATAATTATTCACACAACACCCCTTATATTCTTCCTGTGAAACCCTCCCCAAACTTACCAAATGCTCAGTCAATTCATCTTTATCCTAGTCTTTGCCTGCTTGAACAAACAGTAATTAGCGTTGGAAGAGGAACAGAAAAGCAATTTCAAATCTATGGCCATCCTGACCTTCCTCCAAGTGATTTTTCATTCATTCCACAACCAAATCAAGGGGCAAAACATCCAAAACATAAGGGTATACTTTGTTATGGCAAAGACCTCACCTTTGTGGAAGCTCCGAAAGGCATAAAATTGACTTGGCTTATAGAAGCCTACACACTTTTTCAAGAAAAAGAATCCTTTTTTTTAAAAGGTTTTACAAGAATTGCAGGAACTGAACTACTCCAACAACAAATTGAAAATGGTCTGTCTGAATATCAAATCAAAAAAAGTTGGAGTAAGGACTTGAATGAATTTAAGAAAATTAGAAAAAAATATTTGATATATCCTTAAGGAATATTTAAATATTTATGTGTTTGAAGAGAAACTTTCCACTGAGTGTTCTCCAACACATAGTCTACCATTAAAGGCATAACAGCATCTCTCCGGCTCCATTCAGGCTGGAGATACAGGTGACATTTAGAACTCACTCTTTGAGCTTGCTCAGCGGCGAAACGAAAATCATCTTTGTTATAAATGATCACTTTTAATTCATCGGCCCGTTGATAAGCCTCTTTGTTTGGTAATTTATTTTTTTTTGGAGATAGACAAAACCAATCCCAACTGCCTGTTAATTTATATGCTCCCGAGGTTTCGATATGAATTTTCATTCCCTCAGCTTTAAGACGAAATGTCAACGGATCCATGTTCCACATCAATGGTTCGCCGCCTGTGACTACAACGGTTTTAGAATACTCTTTCGCTTGAGCTACAATTTTTGTGATAGGTGTTGCCGGATGAATCTCTGGATTCCAACTTTCTTTGACATCGCACCAATGGCAGCCTACATCGCAACCACCAATGCGTATAAAAAAAGCTGCAGCGCCCTTATGATATCCTTCTCCTTGAAGAGTGTAGAAGGCTTCCATCAAAGGAAGTGCTTCTCCTGCTGTGATATCTAAAGCAATGGTTTTATCCATGTTTTCAAAGATAATGCTTTATTAAAGGCTTCCTGTTAAAAATTGTATCTTTGCAAAAAATGCTATGAAAGGCCGGGTTGATATTTTTGATATCATTCGACCAAAAAAAAGAAAATGAATATATACTCAAGACTAGATTTCTTATTTGAGCGAGTATTTGCCGAAAAAAATCAAAAGACGATTGAAAGATATACTTTGATTTTTTCCATGATTGGTTTTATTGTTCACCTTTTTTTAATCTTGGGAAATAACTATGAGTTATTTTCTTTTGCGCCTGGCGCAGAACTTCTTCAAGATCCAATTGCAGCAATTTATACCCCTTTCTCAATTATTTTGGTTTATGAAATATACCTCCTCATTTTTCATTTGCCAAGGTCTTTTACAACTTCTGTTTCCAAACAATTTGAAATTATTTCTTTAATTATTATTAGAAGAATTTTTGGGGATATTCCTAAAATAAATCTCAATGTAAATTGGATTGAAAATACTGCAAATATCCAACTCATTTATGATTTGGTTGGAATTCTAATTCTCTATTTTCTAATTTATCTCTTTAATCTAAGAAGAGAAAAACTACCAAAGGGGCCTGTAAAAGAAAGTTTAAAACGATTTGTGAGTTCAAAAAAGGGAGTGAGTTTAATTTTGCTTCCTGTATTGATTATAACGTCTATTTATAGCCTGTCTGATTGGACTATACAATTTGTTAATAGTTCCTCAGGACAAATAATTTCAGACGTTAATACTGTCTTTTACAATGAATTTTTTACTATCCTCATCTTGGCAGATGTGTTTATTTTATTGCTCTCTCTCCAATATACTGAGCGCTACAGTCAACTAATCAGAAATACAGGGTTCGTTATCTGCACCATTCTAATTCGATTGTCTTTTGCTACAACGGGGCTCACAAATATTTTACTTATTATTTCAAGCGTACTTTTTGGCCTTTTAATTCTGCGGATTTATCAAGCCATAGAGAAACAGCATTAGCTTCTTCTTTGGCGAGCTAAAAAAGTATTTTGCAATAACATAGCAATAGTCATAGGTCCAACCCCTCCTGGTACGGGTGTCATAGCACTTGCTTTTTGTGCCACATCATCATAAGCTACATCACCCTTTATGACATATCCTTTGGGGTGACTTGAATCAGGAACTCTTGTAATTCCAACATCAATAATTACGGCTCCTTTTTTAACCATTGATGCTGTCAAAAACTCAGGAATTCCTAGTGCCATCACTATAATATCTGCACTTTTTGTTAACGAGGAGAGGTCTTCTGTTCGACTGTGTGCAAGAGTTACGGTAGCATTGCCAACAGGACCCTTTTGGCTCATCAAAATACTGATCGGCCTACCCACAATATGACTTCTGCCCACAACAACACAATGCTTTCCTGAAGTTGAAATTTTATATCGCTCCAATAATTGCAATATTCCAAAGGGGGTAGCTGGTATAAATGCATCCATTTCAAGAGCCATCCTTCCAAAATTTGTTGGATGAAAGCCATCTACGTCTTTTTGAGGATCTACGGATAATAAGATTTTTTGTTCATCTATATGTTTTGGTAGAGGAAGTTGTACGATATATCCATCAATTGTTTCATTCTCATTAAGTTGGTTAATTTCCTTCAATAGGTGGTCTTCTGAAATAGTTTCTTCCAGTCTGATTAGGGTTGATTCAAAACCTACATATTCACAAGAACGCACTTTACTACCTACATAAGTTAAACTAGCCCCATCATTGCCCACTAAAACAGCAGCTAAGTGAGGTACTCTTTTGCCAGCCAATTTTAAATCATCTACGGCACGTTTAATTTCATCTTTTATTGTTGAGGCTGTTTTTTTTCCGTCTAATACTGTCATTTACGTTTACTTTAATCCTTGTTGAAATTGTTGCATCATTTGTTTGCCCTTTCCGCCTTGCATCATTTTCATCATTTTACTCATTTGCCCGAATTGTTTAATTAACTGATTGACTTCTTCCATACCTCTACCGGATCCTTGGGCTATTCTCATTTTACGACTATGGTTGAGCAATTTTGGCTGTGCTCTTTCTTTTGGGGTCATGGAACTAATGATAACTTCAATATTTTTAAAAGCATCATCTTCTATATCAACATTCTTGAGCATTTTTCCTGCACCGGGAATCATTCCCATCAAATCTTTCATGTTTCCCATTTTTTTGATCTGCTGAATTTGAGAAAGGAAATCGTCATAACCAAATTGATTTTTGGCTAGCTTCTTTGTCAATTTCCTTGCCTCTTCTTGATCAAACTGTTCTTGAGCACGTTCAACTAGAGACACCACATCACCCATCCCTAAAATCCGATCAGCCATACGATCAGGATGAAAAAGATCGAGGGCCTCCATTTTTTCTCCTGTTCCGATGAACTTAATAGGCTTGTCGACAACAGACCGTATAGAGAGTGCGGCACCACCACGGGTGTCACCATCTAATTTAGTGAGCACAACACCATCAAAATTTAATATATCATTGAATGCTTTTGCTGTATTCACAGCATCTTGCCCTGTCATTGCGTCCACCACAAATAACGTTTCAGAAGGACTAACTGCTTTATGAATAGCAGCAATTTCATCCATCAAAACAGTATCTACAGCTAGGCGACCAGCTGTGTCAATAATAACGACATCATTATTGTCTTTTTTGGCTTGGCTTAGAGCCTCTTGAGCAATTTTTACGGGATTTTGTTCTTCTCTATTTTCATAATGTAGCACTCCCACCTGTTCTGCAACCACTCCTAACTGGTCAATGGCTGCAGGACGATACACATCACAAGCCACTAAAAGTGGGTTTTTGGCTTTTTTGTTTTTAAGATAATGTGCAAGCTTTCCACTAAATGTTGTTTTACCAGACCCCTGAAGACCTGACATTAAAATGACAGATGGTTTGCCTGAAAGCTCAATTTCAGCGGTTTCAGAACCCATAAGTGTGGTTAGTTCATCTTTAACAATCTTTACCAGTAATTGTCCAGGCTGCAAGCTTGTCAACACTTTTTGACCAAGGGCTTTTTCTTTAACTTTTACAGTAAACTCTTTGGCTATTTTATAGTTAACGTCAGCGTCTAAAAGGGCTCTACGAACTTCCTTTAGTGTTTCGGCCACATTAATTTCAGTAATTTTTCCGTGGCCTTTTAATACTTGAAAGGCTTTATCTAGCTTTAAACTTAAATTATCGAACATGATTATAAGTGAATTGTTTTAGAGCAACAAAAATAGGGAAAGACATCATATTTATTCTTTCTTACGAAACATAAGTTCCATTACAAGGGCATGAGGAAAAGTTATTGCCGCTAGGAATATAAAAAAAAGAGATAAAAAATAAGTTTTCGACAAATCAATAAACTGATAGGCAATAACAAGACTGGTGAGGGCCAAAAGCCAATATAATAAACCGGATTTGATATATTGTATCCAAGCCTCCCTAGTATTTGAATCATATAAATATTGGATTTGAGAACGAAGAGAGGGCAAACTATGCCAAAACACGAAATAGGTTGCAAAAGCTAGGATTAGCGTGCCTTTAAAGAACACCAAGAATAATAATCCACTGTGAACAAGTTCCCAAACTATAAATTTACGGTTTAGTTTAGATAAAATTAAAAGTAATAACACCGTCAACCCACTGAGTGCAGTGCTATAAATCCAAACTTCTGTTGGGACAGCAATTCCAACAATTTGTTCAATTATTTGAGCACTTGTTTCTGCTTGTATGTAAAACAAGAGAGAAAAAATAAAAATTCCATAAAGCAGAAAGAAAAAAGAGCGATATAGAATAGTAGGTGATCGTGTTTCCCAGTGTTGTTCTCCAAAATGAAAAGCACTTACCAAAACGAACAATGGAAGTGCTGCTTGCGGGTAACTATAAAAAAGAAGGCCCCCAAAAAAAACCACTCCTATATATAGAACGAAGTAAGCAAATGTTTTTTTTGGTTTTGTTTTACCAAATTTCTGTATGATTTTTAGATCATTTGCACCGTGCAATATACCGATGCATAGAATCAAAATCATTCCAATAACATCTTGAAGCTTTTCGGACACCAAAAAGGTAAACAAAAGCATAAAAAATGTACAAATAAAACCAAATCTGTAAAGTTTAAATATTGACAATGTGATAGTTAGGTTTTTTGTTTTATTTTTTTTTATAATTTATGTCAAAAGAGTTTAATTTTTTCTAAATTTACCTAAACAAAAACAAATAATTGATTTATTATGCAAAACTTTTTAAGCTTATTGACTGTAGCTCCTAAGATGGATACAGGCGATTATGTAGGTTTTACGTTCTTTGTTGGAACAATGGCAATGATGGCTGCATCAGCGTTCTTTTTCCTTTCAATGAACACATTTGACAACAAATGGAGAACCTCTATTTTGGTGTCAGGGCTGATCACTTTCATTGCAGCTGTTCACTACTACTACATGCGTGACTATTGGGCCACTAATATGGAGTCACCCACATTTTTCCGTTATGTAGATTGGATTTTAACCGTTCCATTAATGTGTGTAGAATTTTATTTAATTCTAAAAGCAGCTGGGGCTACTAAATCTTTATTATGGAAAATGATTTTCTATTCTGTAGTAATGTTAGTAACTGGTTATTTCGGTGAAGTAGTTTACAACACTGGCTCTGGCCCAGCTATCTGGGGTCTACTTTCAGGTATTGCTTATTTCGCAATAGTTTATGAAATTAAATTCGGTGGTGCTGCTAAACTTGCTGAAGCAGCAGGTGGTGCTGTTCAAAAGGCACACAATACTCTCTTCTGGTTTGTACTTGTAGGTTGGGCAATCTATCCTATTGGTTATATGGCTGGAACAGAAGGTTGGTACAGCGGAATTTTTGGTGGTCTTGAAATGGATGTTGTTTATAACATCGGTGACGCGATTAACAAAATTGGATTTGGTTTGGTTGTTTATAACCTTGCTGTACAATCCAAATAATTCTCTTAAATGGGAAAAAATTTCTATGAAAAGAAGAAGAAAACCGCTCGAATCGAGCGGTTTTTTTTTACATTCTGTTTGGCACTTCAATCCCCAAAAGAGAACAAGCATTAGCGATGACTTCAGCTACTTTCTCACTAAGCCTCATTCTAAATTCTTTTTGATCAGCATTCTTTACTGATAATACTGGAACATTTTGATAAAAAGTGTTAAATGCTTTAACTAAGTCATAAACATAATTTGCAACTAAAGCTGGACTTTGTATTTGGCCTGCCTGCAAAATAATCTCTGGAAAGATAAATAACTGTTTTAAAATAAATTTTTCAATCAATTCAAGATGAAAATTTGAAGAAAACGAAACTATTCTTTCAGTTTCCTTGCCCAACAAAGTTTTAATTCGAGCGTGAGTGTATTGTATAAAAGGACCTGTGTTTCCATTGAAGTCAACAGATTCTTTAGGGTCAAACAAAATTCTTTTTTTAGGATCAACTTTTAATATATAATACTTCAAAGCTCCTAATCCAATGGTTTGATAAAGAGTTTGTTTCTCGCTAAATGAAAGCCCGTCTAATTTACCCATTTCTTCAGAAATCTCTTGGGCTGTTTTTCTCATTTGTTCGATCAGGTCGTCTGCATCAACAACAGTCCCCTCCCTACTTTTCATTTTTCCACTTGGCAAATCAACCATACCGTAGCTCAAATGATAAAGGGAGTCTGCCCAGGAATATCCTAATTTTTTAAATATTGAAAACAAGACTTTGAAATGATAGTCTTGTTCGTTTCCAACCGTATAAACCATACCAGAAAGAGAAGGGAAATCTGCAAACCTTTGATTGGCAGTACCTAAATCTTGAGTGATATATACTGAAGTTCCATCAGCTCTTAAAAGAAGTTTTTCATCCATCCCCTCATCAGTCAAATCAACCCACACAGAACCATCTTCTTTTTTATAAAATAATTTTTCAGATAAACCTTCCTCTATAATTTCTTTACCTAATAAATAGGTTTGGCTTTCATAATAAAGACGATCAAAAAAAACTCCCAAATTTTTATAGGTAATTTCAAAACCGTCATATACCCATTGGTTCATTTGTTTCCACAGTATATGGGTTTCTGGGTCACCAGCTTCCCATAATTGCAAGAGGCTTTTAGCCTCAAGCATGATTGGCGCTTTTTGTAGTGCTTCTTCTTCAGAATAACCGCTAGTTATTAATCCCTTGACCTCTTCTTTATAGACTTGATCAAATTTGACATAATAAGATCCAACCAATTGGTCGCCTTTAATTGCATTTGTTTCGGGAGTTTCATTTTTGCCATATCGTTTCCAGGCAACCATTGATTTACAGATATGAATACCTCTATCATTGATAATTTGAGCTCTTATTACATTTTTCCCATTAGCGGCTAAAATATTTGCTACCGCATGCCCTAAGAGATTATTTCTAATATGACCAAGGTGTAAGGGTTTATTTGTATTGGGTGATGAATATTCAACAAGGACAGTTGGTGCATTTGCAGTTGGCTCTTTTATTCCATAATTCTTAGTGGCAAAGAGGTCATTAAAATGGTTGAAGTAAAAAACATCAGAAAGAGTTAAGTTTAAAAACCCTTTTACAATGTTGAATGTAACAATTTCTTCGGTGTTATCTACCAAAAAAGAGCCTAATGAAGTCCCTAGTTCTTGAGGAGATTTTTGAGCTTTTTTCAAATAGGGAAATAAAACGAATGTGAGGTCTCCACTAAATTCTTTCTTAGTTTGCTGTAAGGATACTTCATTCAGCACTATTGAAAATTCAACTTTGAAATAAGAAGCTATAACTTGCTCAATGGAATGATAAATGCTCATCTCTGATTTTGCGCAAATATAAATATTATGCTTTGATTATGATACCATTTGGTCATGGCTTATCTTTACTTCAATGTTACTTAATATTTCATATAACGAACCTGTACTTACAGAGAAAATTAATGAAGCGGTTGGAAAGCCCTTTTCACTCAAGCAAAGACTTCAACTGAAAGGGATTGGATCTGGAAAATTATTAATGACCAAAACATCTTTAGAGATTCATAACCTTTTGGTTTTAGACAACAACATTAATAATTGTAATGTGGAATTGAGACCTAAAGGAATTATTATTCGATTTAGAAGTCTTTTGGAAACTTACGGGCTAATTATACCCTATTTTAAATTAACCGTTTACAAAGAAAAGGCAAGTGAAATAACACTTTTTAAAGACCACTATTTTGTTCGAATGCAAGCTTCGAGTAAAGAAGCCAAAAGATTTTTTAAAAAAGTGATGGATGAAAAAATACGATCAACCCCACCAAGTATAGACTTACTTTAAGAAGAGCGAACGTTTTCACCTGAATAGATTTGTCTAGGCCTTCCAATTGGCTCATTATTTCTTCGCATTTCCAACCACTGAGCAATCCACCCTGGTAGCCTCCCTAAGGCAAAAAGCACAGTAAACATTTCTGTAGGAATGCCTAAAGCTCGATAAATAATTCCTGAATAAAAATCGACATTAGGGTAAAGTTTTCGTTCATTGAAATAGGAATCTTTTAGCGCTTCTTTCTCTAATTCTTTGGCCACATCTAAGATAGGGTCGTCAATGCCCAACTCATCTAAAACTTCGTGTGCTGCTTTTTTAATTATTTTGGCTCGTGGATCAAAATTTTTATACACCCGATGGCCAAAACCCATCAATCTAAAAGGGTCATTTTTATCTTTTGCTTTAGCCATATACTTTTTGGTATCGCCCCCATCTTTTTGTATGGCCTCAAGCATTTCTAATACAGCTTGATTTGCACCACCATGCAAAGGACCCCAAAGAGCTGATATCCCAGCAGATACAGAAGCAAATATTCCAGCATGTGAAGAACCCACTATTCTAACTGTTGAGGTAGAACAATTTTGCTCGTGATCAGCGTGAAGAATTAACAGTTGATTTAAAGCTTTCACTACTGTAGGACTCGGATGATATTCTAGGTTTGGTCGTTTAAAAAACATAAACGCTATGTTTTCTTCATAGGAAAGGGTGGTGTTTGCATAATTTAAAGGTAAACCTTTCACTTTTCTTTGCGTCCATGATGCTAATATGGGAAATTTTGCCAATAACATAACAATTGCTTCTCGCATGTCTTTTTCAGATGAAATATCAACTGACAAAGGATTAAATGCCGTCAAAGCCGAAGTAAGAGAGGCTAAAATACCCATAGGATGGGCAGCTTTAGGAAAACTCTTTAATATGGTCTTTAGATCTTCGTCAACTAAAGATTCTTCTTTTATTTCATTATGAAATTTTTCCAATTCTGTAGTAGAGGGTAGCTCTCCAAAAATCAATAAATAAGCAACTTCAAGAAAACTCTTATTTTCTGTTAGGTCTTCTATAGCATACCCCCGATAGCGTAGGATTCCTTTTTCTCCATCCAAATAAGTGATGCCACTTTGACAAGACCCAGTATTTTTGTATCCAGGGTCATAAGTAATCATTCCTGTTTTGGCTCGAAGTGTCTTTATATCAATGGCTTTCTCATTTTCCGAACCTTTTATAACTGGAAATTCATAAGAATCATCTCCAGAAATTATAGTTATTTTATCACTCATAATTCTTTTTTTTGGTATTCTTTGAATACTGAAGGGGGGCTACTATTATGTACTATTTCTTTTATTTAAATTCTCCTCTAAAATAAAAAAATAGATTTAGACATTAAAAGCTTCCGATCCAGGAAAATAACCTGATGAATCTAATTCTTCTTCAATTCTTAAAAGTTGATTGTATTTTGCCATCCTGTCGCTTCTAGAAGCAGAGCCCGTTTTAATTTGTCCTGTGTTTAATGCCACTGCAAGATCGGCAATCGTGTTGTCTTCTGTTTCTCCAGATCGATGCGACATTACAGTAGTATACCCTGCTCTGTGGGCTGTTTCAATAGCTGCAATGGTTTCTGATAAGGTTCCAATTTGATTTACCTTAATTAAAATAGAATTCGCTATATCATTTGAAATTCCCTTATTCAAGCGTTCCACATTGGTCACAAAAAGGTCATCACCAACTAATTGAACTCTATCTCCCGCTTTTTCAGTTAAAAGTTTCCATCCGTCCCAGTCGTTTTCATCCATTCCATCTTCAATTGATATGATTGGAAATTTTTTAGTCAAATCTGCAAGATAAGTGGCCTGTTCTTCAGAAGATAATATGTTTCCCTTTGAGCCCTCAAAAAGAGAATAGTCGTATTTGCCTTCTTTGTAGAATTCTGAACTTGCACAGTCGAGGGCTATCATTACTTCCTCTTCTGGTTTATAGCCCGCGTTTTTAATGGCCTCAATAATAGTTTCTAAAGCATCTTCGGTTCCTTCAAGTGCAGGGGCAAAGCCACCTTCGTCTCCAACAGCAGTACTTAAGTTTCTTTTGTGTAAAACTTTTTTCAGATGATGAAATATTTCGGTCCCCATTTGCATGGCCTTAGAAAAACTTGAAGCACCTTGAGGTATAATCATAAATTCTTGAAATGCAATAGGGGCATCAGAGTGAGAGCCTCCATTGATGATATTCATCATTGGAAGTGGAAGAGTTTTTGCATTTACGCCGCCAATATATCGATATAGAGGAAGACCTACTTCATTTGCAGCTGCCTTAGCCGTGGCTAAAGAAACACCTAAAATAGCATTAGCTCCTAATTTTGATTTGTTTGGGGTCCCATCAAGATCAATCATTAATTGATCTATTTTTTCCTGTTCAAAAATTGAATTACCAACGAGCGCAGGAGCAATAGTTTCATTCACATTTTTCACTGCCTGAGAAACTCCCTTTCCCATAAACGCTTTTCCACCATCACGCAATTCAACAGCCTCATGTTCTCCAGTAGAAGCTCCAGACGGAACAGCAGCGCGCCCAAGGATTCCATTTTCTGTAACTACATCAACTTCGACGGTTGGATTGCCTCTCGAATCTAAGATTTGGCGGGCATGAACTTTTACTATTATGCTCATTTTAATTTAAATTATTTGATTAGTGGTTATACCTTTTTTAAAATTTCTAAATAGTTGTCAAACAAATATGTGGCATCATTTGGCCCTGGTCCAGCTTCAGGATGATATTGAACAGAAAAGCAGGGCTTATTTTTCATTTGTAATCCTGCAACAGTATTGTCGTTAAGATGTACATGGGTAATTTCTATTTCTGAATGCTTTTCAGCAGCTTCTCGGTCAACTGCAAAGCCATGATTTTGAGAGGTTATTTCTCCTTTACCTGTCTTCAGGTTTTTTACTGGATGATTGATCCCTCTGTGCCCATTGAACATTTTATAGGTAGGGATTCCATTGGCAAGAGCGATGACTTGATGCCCTAAACAAATTCCAAAAAGAGGCTTGCCCATTTCAATAATTTGTCTTGCCACTTCTTTTGCCTGTTTCAAAGGAGCTGGATCTCCTGGCCCATTAGAGATAAAATAGCCATTTGGCTGGAACTCCTCCATACTATCAAAGGAGGTATTGTAGGGAAATACTTTAACGTAGCAGTCTCTTCGTGCTAGGTGCTCTAAAATATTGGTTTTTATACCCAAATCTAGAGCTGCAATTTTAAATGATGAATCAGAATTTCCAATATAATATGGCTCTGTGGTAGATACTTTGCTTGCTAACTCTAAACCTTCCATATCGGGCATTGCTGCCAATTCTTTCTTTAGTTCCTCTATTCGATTCACCTCTGTAGATATTACAGCATTCATAGCACCATTTTTTCTGATATGATGGACTAAAGCCCTAGTATCAACATCTGCAACTGTAACCAATTTTTGAACTTCTAAAAAAGAAAAAAGGGATTCTGTTGCACTCGGACGGGAATAATTAAAGTTAAAATTCTTACAAATGAGACCAGAAATCCGAATTTCCTTTGATTGGTTTTCCTTGTCCAACACTCCATAATTACCAATATGAGCATTGGTGGTTACCATAATTTGTCCGAAATAAGAGGGGTCTGTAAAAATTTCTTGGTAACCAGTCATCCCTGTGTTGAAACAGATTTCACCAAAAGCTGATCCAGAGATACCGATAGATTTTCCAAAAAAAAGGGTGCCGTCTGCTAGTAAAACGAAGGCTTTATCTCTTGCTTGATACTTCATTTGAATTACAAATTAAATCAAAAAAAAGGATAAACTAAAAACGTTTATCCTTTTTATTTAAACAACTATTTCATGTTGATCACTTTTCATCATCAGAATCCTGATCCTCTGATTTTTCTTTCTTCTCAGAGGTTTTTGTAACCTTGCCTTTAGGGCTAGATTTTTTTTCTTTTTCTGAATTTTTTTCTTTTGTAGACTCCTTTACTTTTTCTTCCTCTGCAGCTTCAGTAATATTATCTATTGGTTCTTTTGAGGTTGCTGCACTACTTTTTTTACCGCCACGACGTCGAGTTTTCTTTTTCTCTTTTTGATCTTTAGTAAAAGTTTCATTAAAGTCTACTAATTCGATCATCGCCATTTCAGCATTGTCTCCAAGGCGGTTTCCCAACTTGATAATGCGTGTGTACCCTCCCGGGCGATCACCCACTTTTTGGGCTATGTCTCGGAAGAGCTCTGATACAGCATACTTATTTCTTAATTCTCTAAAAACGAGGCGCCTGTTGTGGGTGCTATCCTCTTTAGACTTTGTTATTATTGGCTCTACAAACTGCTTTAACGCTTTAGCTTTAGTCACAGTAGTATTGATGCGTTTATGCTCAATGAGTGAGCAAGCCATGTTTGCTAACATTGATTTGCGGTGCGCTGTTTTGCGACCCAAGTGCATAATTTTTTTTCCGTGTCTCATTTTTTCTTAATACTAATAAGATAAAAATTATTCTTTGTCTAATTTATACTTGGTTAAGTCCATTCCAAATGAAAGCCCTTTTAAAATGACCAACTCTTCTAATTCTGTCAAAGATTTTTTCCCAAAGTTTCTAAACTTCATTAGATCGTTTTTATTAAACGAAACTAAATCTCCAAGGGTGTCTACTTCGGCTGCTTTCAAACAATTTAACGCACGAACTGATAAGTCCATATCAATCAATTTTGTTTTTAGCAATTGACGCATATGTAAAGACTCTTCGTCATATGTCTCTGTTTGAGCTATTTCATCAGCTTCTAAAGTGATTCTTTCATCCGAAAAGAGTAAGAAGTGATGAATAAGCGTTTTTGCAGCTTCAGTTAAAGCATCTTTAGGGTGTATAGATCCATCACTAACTATTTCAAATATTAATTTTTCGTAGTCTGTTTTTTGTTCTACACGATAATTTTCAATGCTATATTTTACGTTTTTAATTGGTGTGAAAATAGAGTCAATAGCAATCACACCTAAGGCTGCATTAGTTTTTTTATTTTCCTCTGCGGGAACATAACCGCGTCCCTTTTCAATAGTAATTTCCATATTAATTTGAACACTCTTTTCGAGTTTACAAATCAATAGCTCTGGATTTAGAACTTGAAAACCAGAAATAAACTTCTGAAAATCAGCAGCTTTTAGTTCTTCTTGCCCTCCAATGGTGATTAGGACTTTTTCATCTTCTTGCTCTTCGATTTGTCGTTTAAAACGAATTTGCTTGAGGTTTAAGATAATTTCAGTCACATCCTCAACTACTCCTGGAATGGTTGAAAACTCATGCTCAACACCATCTATTTTAACAGTAGTAATTGCAAAACCCTCTAGTGAAGATAAGAGAACACGTCGAAGTGCATTGCCAATCGTCAGACCATATCCTGGTTCTAATGGTCTGAACTCAAATTTCCCTTCAAAATCTGAAGAGTCAATCATTATTACTTTATCTGGTTTTTGAAAATTCAATATTGCCATAGTTCTTTTGCTTCCTTTAAATTATTTTGAATACAATTCGACGATGAATTGTTCATTGATCTTTTCTGGTATTTGAATACGTTGGGGTAAATTCACAAAGGTTCCCTCAAGGGTGTCTTTATTCCAAGTCAACCATTCGTAAATAGCAGTATTTTGTTCAATCGCATTCTGGATAATATGCAGTGATTTTGATTTTTCTCTCACACCAACAATGTCTCCTTCTTTTACTCTATAGGAAGGAATATTAACAATTTTTCCGTTGACTGTGATGTGTCTATGAGAAACAAGTTGTCGAGCTCCACTGCGTGAATTGGATAATCCAAAACGATAAACAACATTGTCTAAACGAGATTCACACAATTGAAGTAAAACTTCACCAGTAACCCCTTTGCTACGGCTTGCTTTTTCGAAAAGATTTCTAAATTGTTTTTCTAAGATGCCATATGTAAATTTTGCTTTTTGCTTTTCCATCAGCTGAATAGCATACTCAGATTTTTTTCCTCTTCGGCGATTGTTTCCATGTTGCCCCGGAGGATAGTTTCTTTTTTCGAACGATTTATCTTCGCCGAAAATGGGCTCACCAAACTTGCGAGCAATTTTTGTCTTTGGACCAGTATATCTTGCCATTTTTTATTTATTTATGTATTGAAACTATGAATTAAGGTCTCTCTTCCTTCGATAGTTTTATAAACAATACTAATTCTACTTATACTCTTCGTCTCTTTGGAGGGCGACAGCCGTTGTGCGGTAATGGAGTCACATCAACAATTTCAGTAACTTCTACCCCATTATTATGCAATGTTCTTATTGCAGATTCACGTCCATTTCCTGGACCTTTTACAAATACTTTAACTTTTCTCAGACCTGCTTCTTGAGCCACTTTTGCAGCATCTTCAGCGGCAGTTTGAGCAGCATAAGGTGTATTTTTTTTGGAACCTCTAAAACCCATTTTCCCAGCCGATGACCAAGAAATCACTTCTCCCTTTGTATTCGTTAGAGAAATAATAATATTATTGAAAGTGGCATTGATGTGAGCTTCTCCAATTGACTCCACCACAACTTTCCGTTTTTTACCTGCTGTTTTTGCCATTATTAAAAATTATTTAGTGACTTTCTTTTTATTTGCTACGGTTTTACGCTTTCCTTTTCGAGTTCTTGAATTGTTCTTAGTGCGTTGCCCACGAAGAGGTAAACCTGAACGGTGGCGAATACCTCTGTAGCATCCAATATCCATTAACCGTTTAATATTTAATTGCACCTCTGAACGCAACTCACCTTCAATTTTAAATTGAGAAACCGCTTCACGAATTCGACCAGTTTCATCGTCTGTCCA
Organism: Flavobacteriales bacterium MED-G22; assembly: GCA_002457295.1. Next base: position 14,317 of record NTKF01000011.1, on the reverse strand, counting down.
ATCTGACACTTTTTTATCTTCTGAAACCTTAGCAGCAGCCAAAATAGTTTGTGCTCGACTTTTTCCTATTCCAAAAATATAGGTTAGGGCAATGATCCCTCTTTTTTGTTTTGGAATGTCAACTCCTGATATTCTTGCCATAATTAACCTTGTCTTTGTTTAAATCGAGGATTTGATTTATTTATTACATATAAACGCCCTTTTCTGCGAACTATTTGACAACCCGCACTGCGTTTTTTAATTGATGCTCTAACTTTCATTTTTTCTTTATTTAAAATCTAAAGGTGATCCTTGCTTTAGTTAAATCGTAAGGACTCATTTCTAACTTTACTTTGTCTCCTGGCAACAATTTGATATAATGCAAACGCATTTTACCGGAGATGTGTGCCGTGACCACATGTCCGTTGTCTAGTTCTACACGAAACATTGCATTTGACAATGCTTCAATGATAGTTCCTTCTTGTTCTATTGCTGCTTGCTTTGCCATAATTTATGCTGCGCCACGTCGGCTTTTATTTTTTTTCATTAGACCATCATAATGGCGGTTCAATAAATATGAATTTACCTGTTGAATGGTATCAATAGCTACACCCACCAATATTAAAAGTGAAGTGCCACCGTAAAACAAAGCCCACCCTTGTTGAATACCCATCAATTTGACAACTATAGCAGGAAAAATAGCAATAGCAGCAAGGAATAATGAACCTGGAAAAGTGATTCTTGACATTACTGTATCTAAAAATTCTGAGGTTTCATTTCCAGGGCGTATTCCAGGCACAAAACCACCACTCCTCTTCAAATCATCTGACATTTTATTAGTAGGCACTGTAATAGCTGTGTAGAAAAAAGTAAAAACGATTATTAATAAGGCAAATAACACATTATACCATAATCCAAAAATATCCGCAAAATTGGTTTGCATCCATTGACCAACAGTATTGTCTCCAATGGCACTTCCTACATAGGCGGGGGCAAACATAATTGCTTGTGCAAAAATGATGGGCATCACTCCAGAGGAATTTAATTTCAAAGGAATATATTGACGGGATCCATATACTGTTCGTTCGTTTGTTCCTCCAGTTGTTCTCCTTGCATATTGAACAGGTATTCGTCTAACTGCCATGATGAGAAGTATTGATAATAAAATAACAACTATCCAGAGTACTAACTCAATAAGTACGAGCATAAGACCACCATTATTTTCACTAACACGTGAGATAAACTCCTGAGCAAAAGATTGGGGTAGTGAGGCTATAATTCCAACCATAATCAATAGGGAAATTCCATTTCCAATACCTTTATCTGTAATTTTTTCTCCCAGCCACATGGCAAAAATAGTTCCTGTGACCAGTATTATTACAGAAGAGATGATAAACAATGGGCCTCTACCAAGTAGAAAGGCACTTTCTGGAACTCCCAGTGCTGTTAAGCCATAAAGATAGGCTGGAGCTTGAACAACACAGATAGCAATGGTGAGCCAACGTGTAATTTGATTAATAGTTTTACGACCACTTTCTCCTTCCTTCTGAAGTTTTTGTAAATAGGGAACAGCAATCCCCATCAATTGAACTACAATGGATGCTGAGATATATGGCATAATTCCTAATGCAAAAACTGAGGCTTTTGCAAAAGCACCTCCAGTGAAAGCATTCAATAATCCTAAAATGCTTCCACCCCCAGCGCGATCGCCTAAAGCAACCATTTGAACAGGATCAATTCCAGGTAAAATAATTTGAGCCCCAATACGATACACCAATAACATACCAAGAGTCAGTAAGATTCGATCTCTTAGTTCTTCAATCTTGTAAATATTAATTAATGTATCTATTATTTTCTTCATGGGGTGTGTTCCTTTATAAACTTATCGCCTCTCCTCCAGCAGCTTCAATTGCCGCTTTGGCTGAAGCAGAAAATTTATGAGCGTGAATTTTAATTGGATGCGACAAACTGCCCCTACCTAAAATTTTGACTAAGTCATTTTTAGAAGCTAAACGCAGTTCAAGCATTTTTGTAAAATCTAGTTCCTTTTTAATTTTTTTATCGGTAACCAATGCATCAATCGTATCAAGATTTAATCCTTTATATTCTACTCGATTAATGTTTTTAAAACCAAATTTTGGCACTCGTCTTTGTAAGGGCATTTGACCCCCTTCGAAACCTATTTTTTTAGAATAACCAGAACGCGATTTTGCACCCTTGTGCCCTCTGCCAGAAGTACCAGCTTTTCCAGAGCCTTCTCCTCTACCTAGACGTTTTCCTCCTTTGTGTACTGACCCAGCTGCTGGTTTAAGATTATTTAATTGCATTTGTTCTTTCTTTTACAGTTTCTCAATAGAAACTAAATGTTTTACTTTCTCTACCATCCCTAAAATTGTAGGGCTAGCGTCATGAGTAACATGTTTACCGATACCTTTCAGCCCTAGCGCTTCTAAAGTGCGCTTCTGATTTTGGATGCGTTTGATACTACTTCTTGTTTGTGTTATTTTTATCTGCGCCATTGATCTTTAATACATTAACCGTTGAACAATTTATCTAGTGATATGCCACGCTGTCTTGCCACAACAGAAGGACTACGCAACTGTAATAAAGCGTCAAAAGTAGCTTTAACTACATTGTGAGGATTTGATGACCCTTGCGATTTTGATAATACATTATGTATCCCTACTGCTTCAAGGACCGCTCGCACAGCTCCGCCAGCAATTACTCCTGTTCCTTCAGTAGCAGGTTTTAGAAATACTTTAGCACCTCCATATTTTCCTCTTTGCTCATGGGGCAGAGTTCCCTTTTCAACAGGAATACGAATCAAATTTTTCTTGGCATCCTCAACCGCTTTAGCAATGGCCTCTGCTACTTCTTTAGATTTACCTAAACCCTGACCAACTACTCCGTTTTCGTCGCCAACAACTACAATTGCAGAAAATCCAAAAGCACGGCCCCCTTTGGTTACTTTAGTAACCCTTTGAACACCGACTAATCGGTCTTTTAATTCAAGCCCTGCTGGCTTAACTAATTCAACGTTTTTATAATCTTGATACATAATTTCGTTTAAAATTTTAACCCTGCTTCTCTGGCACCATCTGCTAATGCTTTCACTCTGCCGTGATACAGATAGCCTCCACGATCAAACGTGGTGTTTTCAATACCTGCCTTTTTCGCTTTAGTAGCCAAGAGCTTTCCTACTTCTAAGGCCACATGAATTTTTCCTTCAGATCCTGATGAATCAATCTCTTTGTCTCTTGAAGAGGCAGATATTAAAGTATTGCCCAGTTGGTCATCTATGAGTTGGGCATAAATTTCTTTATTACTTCTAAATATTGAAAGACGCGGTTTTTCTGCTGTTCCGCTGATAATCTTTCTTATTCTTTTTCGTATTCTATTTCTACGATCTAATTTTGATAAACTCATTTTTACTAATTATGCTGATTTACCGGCTTTTCTTCGAATTTGTTCTCCCACAAATTTGATCCCTTTTCCTTTGTAGGGTTCTGGTTTTCTAAATGATCTAATTTTAGCTGCTACAAAACCAACTAATTGTTTGTCGTGTGACGTAAGTTTGATGATAGGGTTTTTCCCCTTTTCTGAAATTGTTTCGATTTTAACTTCAGGTGCTATATCTAATAAAATATTGTGTGAAAAACCCAAAGACAAGTCTAACTTTTGACCTTGGTTACTTGCCCTATAGCCCACACCAACTAATTCTAATTCTTTTGTAAAACCTTCAGTAACGCCCTGTACCATATTTGCAATAAGAGATCTGTACAACCCGTGCTTGGCTCGAATGGGTTTAGTATCAGAATTTCTTTTTACAACCAAAGTATTTTCGACCTGCTCTAGTGAAACTCCATCATAAGATTGAGTCAATTCACCCATCTTGCCTTTCACATTAATCTGTTCTGGAGTGATGGAAACCGAAACTCCTTCGGGGATTTTGATTGGATTATTTCCTATTCTAGACATTTCTCTTTTGCTTTGTATTAATAAACATAACAGATAAGTTCTCCGCCAACATTTTCTTTTGCAGCTTGTTTACCCGTCATCACACCGTGTGAAGTTGAAACTATTGAGATTCCCAATCCATTTAGAATACGCGGCAATTGATCTGCTGAACGATATTGACGTAAACCAGGTGTACTGATGCGTTGAATTTTTCTAATGATCGGTTCTTTTGTTTGACCATCATATTTTAAAGCAATTTTGATATTACCTTGATTATTATCGCTCGCTTCAAATTTATAACTCAAAATATACCCCTGGTCAAAAAGAATTTTTGTAATTTCTTTCTTAAGGTTTGAAGCGGGAACATCTACTACGCGATGCCCTGCACTATTCGCATTTCGAATACGGGTTAAAAAATCTGCTATTGGATCTGTAAACATATTTCTTTTTTAAATTTTACCAACTCGCTTTTGTGACACCAGGAATCAATCCTTTGTTGGCCATTTCTCTGAAAGTCACCCTTGAAATTCCGAATTGCCTCATATATCCCTTTGGACGTCCTGTCAACATACATCTGTTGTGCATTCTTACAGGAGAAGCGTTTCGTGGTAGCTTTTGTAAAGCCTCATAATCACCTGCTTCTTTGAGTGCCTTTCTTTTGGCTTGATATTTCGCTACAATTTTCGCTCTTTTAACTTCTCGAGCTTTCATTGATTCTTTTGCCATGCTAGTTCTTTTTAAAAGGAATTCCTAATTCAGTTAACAATAATTTTGCTTCTTGATCTGTGTCTGCTGTTGTGACGAAGGTGATGTCCATTCCAGCAATTTTATTGACCTTATCAATATCAATTTCTGGAAATATAATTTGCTCTGTAATACCAAGATTGTAGTTTCCTCTGCCATCAAAGCCTGAACTTTTCACACCCTGAAAATCTCTAACACGTGGAAGTGCTGTGGTCACTAAACGATCTAAGAATTCATACATACGTTCTCCACGCAAAGTCACTTTGGCTCCAATTGGCATCCCTTTTCTCAACTTGAAACTGGCAACATCTTTTTTAGATACAGTCGCTATGGCTCTTTGCCCAGTGATCAAGGTAAGCTCATCAACGGCGTGTTCAACAAGTTTTTTGTCTGCAACAGCAGCTCCAACCCCTCTACTCAAAACAATTTTTTCAAGTCGCGGCACTTGCATAATGCTTTTGTATCCGATGCTTTCTTTTAAAGCGCCAGTTATTCTTTCGTTATATTCTTTTTTTAATCGTGGAATATAGGTGCTCATAACTTATATTTCTTCATTATTTTTTTTGGCGAAACGCACTTTTTTTCCTTCTTCCATTCGATAGCCTATTCTAGTGGTCTTTCCATCTGAAGCTATTAGAGACAGATTTGAAATATGGATGGAAGCCTCTTTTTCAATAATTCCCCCTTGTGGATTTTGCGCATTGGGTTTAGCATGTTTTTTGACTAAATTAATACCTTCAACTATAGCTCTGTTTTTAGCGGTTAAAATTTTCAATACATTCCCTTCAGACCCTTTGTGTTCTCCCGAGATAACCCGAATCTTGTCGCCTTTTTTTATTTTAAATTTTGTTACCATTTTCAACAGTTTATAATACTTCAGGTGCTAATGAAACAATTTTCATAAATTGCTTGTCACGTAGTTCACGAGCTACAGGCCCAAAAACACGAGTGCCTCGCATTTCGCCCGTTGGGTTGAGAAGCACGCAAGCGTTTTCATCAAATCTTATATATGAACCGTCAGGTCTTCTAACTTCTTTTTTAGTTCTTACTACTACTGCAGTAGAAACTTGTCCTTTTTTTACCTGTCCAGCCGGTGTAGCTTCTTTCACAGTCACTACAATTTTGTCTCCCAAAGAGGCATATCTTCGTTTGGTACCACCCAAAACTCGAATAGTGAGCACTTCTTTGGCTCCTGTATTATCGGCTACTTTTAAACGACTTTCTTGTTGTACCATGATTATTTAGCTCTTTCAATAATTTCGACCAATCTCCAACACTTGGATTTGCTAATAGGTTTTGTCTCCATAATTTTTACTGTGTCACCAATATTACAATTATTGGTTTCATCGTGCACTGTATATTTTTTCGTTTTCAAAACAAATTTTCCATAGAGGGGGTGTTTTACTCGTTTGACTTCAGAAATCACTGCCGATTTATCCATTTTGTTACTTGTAACAATGCCAATACGCTCTTTCCTTAAATTTCTTTCCATAAGACTAAGCTTGTTTGTTTGTGAATGCTGTTTTAAGACGTGCCAACGTTCTTCGAGTAGCTCTAATTTGTAATGGGTTTTCTAAAGGAGAAACGGCATGGGTCAATTTCAATTCCATGAGCTGTTTTTCTACTTCACCAATTTTGGTTTGTAGCGCTTCAGCCTCCATTAGTTTTATTTCTGACTGTTTCATAATTCTTTATTTAGGCTTCAAAATCTCGTGCAACCACAAATTTTGTTTTAACTGGTAATTTTTGAGCCGCCAAGCGTAACGCTTCTTTAGCCACCTCGTGAGGGACTCCAGCAACTTCAAATAAAATTCGACCCGCTTTGGCGACAGCAACAAAATATTCTGGTGCCCCTTTTCCTTTACCCATTCTTACTTCCAAAGGTTTTTTAGTGATTGGCTTGTCTGGAAAAATTTTAATCCAAAGTTGACCTTCACGTTTCATATATCTAGTAGCCGCAATACGCGCAGCCTCTATTTGTCTAGAAGTGATGAAAACAGAATCTAATGCTTTGATACCAAACATTCCATTAGATAGCTGATGCCCTCGTTGGGACAAGCCTTTCATCCTCCCTTTTTGGGTTTTGCGATATTTAGTTTTTTTGGGTTGTAACATAATTTCTATTTACTACCTAATAATTATTATTTTCTTCTACGTTGACGTGGAGATTTTCCTCCACCGTTTCTATTCGAATTATTTCCTCCACCAGTCTTTTTGGACATACCAACCAAAGGAGACAATTCTCTCTTACCGTAAACCTCACCTTTCATTATCCAAACTTTAATGCCCAAACGACCATAGGTGGTGTGTGCTTCAACTAAGGCATAATCAATATCAGCACGAAAAGTTGAAAGTGGAATTCTTCCTTCTTTGTAAGATTCTGACCGAGCCATTTCAGCTCCGTTTAGACGTCCAGAAATTTGGACTTTAATTCCTTCAGCATTCATTCTAATAGCTGCGGCAATGGCCATCTTGATGGCACGACGATATGAAATTCTACTTTCAATTTGACGGGCAATACTAGCACCCACTAACTGAGCATCTAATTCGGGACGTTTTATTTCAAAGATGTTGATTTGAACTTCTTTATTGGTGATTTTCCTCAACTCTTCTTTTAGCTTGTCAACCTCTTGGCCAGCTTTACCAATTATAATTCCTGGACGTGCAGTAGTTATTGTGACTGTAATAATTTTGAGTGTCCGTTCAATAATCACATTAGAAACGCTAGCTTTAGAAAGACGTGCGTGCACATATTTTCTAATTTTGTCATCTTCAGCCAATTTATCGCCATATTTGTTGCCTCCATACCAGTTGGAGTCCCATCCTCTGATGATGCCTAAGCGGTTTCCGATTGGATTGGTTTTTTGTCCCATAGTTATGCTTCAATTGTATTAGATCCCAAAACCAATGTAACGTGGTTGGAACGTTTTCTTATGCGATGAGCGCGTCCTTGCGGAGCTGGACGAAGACGTTTTAACATCTTTCCCCCATCAACACGAATTTCTTTTACGACTAAATCTGCTTTTTCAATATCTTCAGATTCATTTTTAGTTTGCCAATTTGAAATAGCTGAAAGCAACAATTTTTCCAGTCGTCTTGATGCTTCTTTAGAACTAAACTTCAAAATGGTTAGGGCTTTGTCAATTTGCTCTCCTCTCACTTGATCTGCCACTAACCTCATTTTTCTTGGTGATGTTGGACAATTGTTCAGTTTAGCAAAAGCTATGTTCTTTTTTGCTTCTTTAATTTTTTGTGCGGTCTGTCTTTTTCGATTTCCCATAAAGCAATATTATTTATTTCCTTTATTTTTTGCCCCTGCATGACCTCTAAAGGAACGAGTGGGTGAAAATTCTCCGAGTTTATGTCCAACCATATTTTCAGTGATGTAGACAGGAACAAATGTTTTCCCATTATGAACTCCTATTGTTTGACCAACAAAGTCAGGAGTTATTAATGAGGCGCGAGACCATGTCTTAATTACAGCTTTTTTGTTCTCTTCGATATTTTTCATCACTTTTTTTTCCAGACTGTGATGCACAAAAGGTCCTTTTTTTAATGAACGAGCCATATTTTATTTATTTTTTTCTTCGTTCTAAAATGAACTTATTACTTGCTTTCGTTTTCGATCGTGTACGGTAGCCTTTTGCTGGCAACCCTTTTTTAGATCTTGGATGACCTCCTGAGGCTCGACCTTCACCACCACCCATTGGGTGATCGACAGGGTTCATTGCTACTGGACGAGTTCTAGGTCTTCTGCCCAACCATCTCGATCTTCCTGCTTTTCCAGACACCAACAATTGATGATCAGAGTTAGAAACGGTTCCAATTGTGGCCAAACAAGTGACTAAAATCATCCTAGTTTCTCCTGAAGGCAACTTGATTGTAGCATATTTTCCCTCACGAGCCATTAACTGTGCAAAAGCACCCGCACTTCTTGCAATTGTGGCTCCTTTTCCAGGAACTAGTTCAATACAAGAAATGATTGTTCCTAATGGAATGTCTGATAAATAGAGTGCATTTCCAATTTCTGGACTTGCACTTTTACCCGACAAAACCTTTTGCCCCACCTTAAGCCCATTTTGAGCTATTATATAGCGTTTCTCCCCGTCCTTATATTGAAGCAGCGCAATAAAAGCAGAACGGTTTGGATCATATTCGATACTCAATACTTCGCTTGTGATATCAAATTTATCTCTCTTAAAATCAATTATTCTATAGCGTCTTTTGTGCCCTCCACCACGGTGGCGTACAGTCATTTTCCCATTATTATTTCTACCACCAGTAGATTTGACCGGAGCCAACAAACTCTTTTCTGGCTTTTGAGTAGTAACTGCGTCAAAGCCATTAACCACTCTAAAGCGTTGTGCAGGGGTTATGGGTTTAAGTTTTCTTACTGACATCTGTGTTAGTATTAAAGATTACTATAAAAATCTATGGCATCACCATCTGCCACTTGCACAATGGCACGTTTTGTAGCGTTAGTTTTGCCAGCTTGGACACCAGTTTTTGTATATTTTACTTTACGTTCAGGTCCATAATTCATTGTTCGAACTTTAGAAACGCTAACGTTGTAGGTATTTTCAACCGCAGCTTTGATTTCTAATTTATTGGCTCTTGGATCAACATAAAAAGTATATGAATTAGAAAGTTCACTACCTCGAGTAGCTTTTTCTGTAATAATTGGTTTGATCAAAACTTTCATAATTAGCGATTCAAAAGTGATTCAATAGCAGCTATAGAACTTTCAGAAAGAACTAAACAAGTTGCATTTGAAATGCCATAAGTGCTTAATTCAGAGTTGATTATAACTTGTGATTTTTCTAAATTGCGCGACGACAAATATACATTTTTATTCGATTCACCCAACACGTGTAATGTTTTTTTGCCCGCTATACCTAAGCTATCGAGCAAAGCTGAATATTGTTTAGTTTTTGGAGCATCCATGTTAAAGTCTTCTAAAACGTAGATCGCTTTCTCTTTTGCCTTAATACTTAAAGCAGATTTTCTAGCCAAGCGTTTTACTTTTTTATTCACCTTTTGACTGTAGCTCCTTGGGGTGGGACCAAAAATACGGCCTCCACCTCTAAACAATGGGTTTTTGATACTTCCAGCCCGAGCAGTACCAGTTCCTTTTTGTTTTTTGATTTTACGTGTACTTCCAACTATTTGCCCTCTTTCTTTTGTTTCATGGGTGCCTTGTCTTCTATTGGCCAAATGTTGTTTCACGTCTAAATAGATGGCGTGTGTGTTAGGCTCTATACCAAACACCTCCGGGTTTAATTTCACTTTTTTTCCGGTTGCTTTTCCTTCTTTATTATATACTTGTAATTCCATTATTTCTGAACTGTTACAAAAGCGTTTTTGTGTCCAGGAACACACCCCTTAACTACTAAGAGATTTTTTTCTGGCACTACTTTAACCACTTTTAAGTTTTCTACTTTAACACGATCAGTTCCCATTCTTCCGGCCATTCGCATACCCTTGAAAACACGAGCTGGATAGGACGCAGCACCAATTGAACCTGGTGCTCTAAGCCGGTTGTGCTGCCCGTGAGTGGCTTGGCCTACGCCTCCAAACCCATGGCGTTTCACAACACCCTGAAACCCTTTTCCCTTAGAAGTTCCTGTCACATCGACAAATTCACCTTCTATAAAGTGTTCCACAGTAATCGTGTCACCAAGTTGGTGATCTGTCTCAAAATCTTGGAATTCAACAACTTTCTTCTTTGGAGCTGTATTGGCCTTTTTAAAATGACCTTCTGCTGCCTTTGAAGTGCGTTTTACTGCCTTGTCATCGAAACCAAGTTGCAGTGCATCATACCCGTCAACCTCTTTGGTTCTGACTTGGGTAACCACACATGGACCTACCTCAAGAACAGTACAAGGAATATTTTTTCCCTGCTCATCATAAAGACTAGTCATGCCGATTTTTTTTCCAATTAACCCAGACATTGTTTTGTTTTTATTGTTAAACTTTAATTTCTACTTCTACGCCACTTGGAAGCTCTAACTTCATTAAAGCATCAATAGTCCTTGAAGAAGAACTATAGATATCCAAAAGACGTTTATAAGAACACAACTTAAATTGCTCCCGTGATTTTTTGTTCACGTGAGGTGATCGCAATACTGTAAATATTTTTTTGTGAGTAGGCAATGGAATAGGCCCAGTGACTATAGCACCCGTTGTTTTTACAGTCTTGACAATCTTATCGGCAGATTTATCTACCAAGTTGTGATCGTATGACTTTAATTTTATTCTAATTTTTTGACTCATGTTGGCGAAACGTTAATCGTTTTGATTTCCTTTAATATCTGCTATCACAGTTTCAGAAATATTTTGTGGTGTTTCTGCATAATGTGAAAATTCCATTGTAGAAGTTGCTCTACCAGAAGATAAAGTTCTTAGAGAAGTGACATACCCAAACATTTCTGATAGGGGCACTTCAGCCTTAACTACTTTTGATCCAGCACGATCGTCCATAGAATTTACTTGTCCTCTTCGGCGATTGAGATCACCTACGATGTCTCCCATGTTTTCTTCTGGAGTTAGTACTTCTAACTTCATGATGGGTTCCATGATTACGGCCCGTGCTGCACGGGCAGATTCTTTGAACCCTAATTTTGCTGCTAATTCAAAAGAAAGAGAGTCCGAATCAACTGGATGAAAAGAACCATCTTTTAAAGTGATCTTCATGGCATCGATCTCAAAGCCAGCAAGTGGACCATTTTTCATAGCATCCTTAAATCCTTTTTCAACAGAGGGAATGTATTCTTTTGGAATATTTCCACCCTTAATCTCGTTGACAAATTCAAGACCAGATTTTCCTTCTTCTACAGGCTCAATGGTAAATACAATATCGGCAAATTTTCCACGACCTCCTGTTTGCTTTTTGTAAACCTCTCGGTGATTTGCCTGAGCCGTTAGTGCTTCTTTATATTCAACTTGTGGTTGTCCTTGGTTTACTTCCACTTTAAATTCTCTCCTTAGACGATCAACTATAATATCTAAATGCAATTCTCCCATTCCAGAGATAATTGTTTGACCCGAAGCCTCATCTGTTTTGACTTGAAAAGTAGGATCTTCTTCTGCCAATTTAGCAAGAGACATTCCTAGTTTATCAACGTCTGCTTTTGTTTTAGGTTCAACAGCAATACCGATCACAGGGTCTGGAAACTCCATACTCTCAAGCACAATAGGTGCATTTTCAGCAGACAATGTATCTCCAGTTTTGATATCTTTAAATCCAACTGCAGCCCCAATGTCTCCCGCTTCAATAAAATCAATTGAATTTTGTTTGTTAGAATGCATTTGGTAGATCCTTGAAATGCGTTCTTTATTTCCGCTTCTGTTGTTCAACACATAGGATCCGGCATCTAATCTTCCTGAATATGCACGGAAGAAAGCTAATCTTCCTACGAAAGGGTCAGTGGCTATTTTAAAGGCCAATGCAGAAAAGGGTTCTTGAACAGTGGGTTTTCTAGAAACCTCACTTTCTGATTTGGGGTCAGTTCCAACAATGGCTTCTTTGTCTTCTGGAGAAGGCAAATAACGACAAACGGCATCTAACAAAAACTGGACTCCTTTATTTTTAAATGATGAGCCACAAATCATAGGGATGATACTCATGTCTTGAGTAGCCGCTCGCAACGCAGCATGAATTTCATCTGGACTTATACTGTCAGGATCTTCAAAAAACTTTTCTAAAAGAGCTTCGTCATATTCAGCCACAGCTTCAATAAGTTGACCTCTGAGTTGCGCAGCTTCTTCTTTAAGGTCCTCTGGAATTGGTATTTCATCATAGGTAGAACCAAACTTGTCCTCATGCCATACAATTCCTTTGTTGGTTACTAGGTCAACTATACCCCTAAAATCTTCTTCATCGCCAATATTGAGTACTAAGGGCACTGCGTTAGATTTTAACATATCGCGAACTTGGGCACATACATTGAGAAAGTTTGACCCTTGACGGTCCATTTTATTCACAAACCCAATGCGTGGTACTTTATAATTATCTGCTAATCGCCAATTTGTTTCAGACTGGGGTTCTACACCGTCTACTGCAGAAAATAAAAAAACCAATCCATCGAGAACTCGTAAAGATCGGTTTACTTCTACTGTAAAGTCAACGTGACCAGGTGTGTCTATAATGTTGAAATGATACGGTTTAGAATCAGCGGTTGGATTGCCTTGGTCAGATGGGAAATTCCAAGTGCAAGTAGTAGCTGCAGAGGTAATAGTAATTCCTCGTTCTTGTTCTTGCTCCATCCAATCCATCGTGGCGGCACCATCATGCACTTCCCCTATTTTATGACTCACCCCGGTGTAAAACAATATACGTTCTGTGGTGGTCGTTTTGCCAGCATCAATATGCGCTGCGATACCAATATTTCTTGTAAATTTTAAATCTCTTGCCATGTTTTTCTACTCTAAAATATAGTTGGAATTAAAATCTAAAATGTGAGAAGGCTTTATTTGCTTCGGCCATTTTATGTGTATCTACTCGTTTTTTTACGGCAGCACCTTCTTCTTTTGAAGCGGCTAGCACTTCGTTGGCCATTCTTAGGGCCATTGATTTTTCATTGCGCTTCCTTGCTGCTGTAATAAGCCATTTCATGGCAAGAGAAACTTTACGGTCAGGACGAATTTGCATAGGTATTTGAAAAGTAGCCCCACCAACTCTTCTGCTTCGCACCTCAACATGGGGCATCACATTAGAAAGAGCTTCTTTCCAAATCTCTAGTCCTGATTTTTCCTCTTCTTGTTTGCGTTGTTCAACAATTTCAATGGCATCGTAGAAAATTGCAAAGGCAACTGATTTTTTTCCGTCCCACATCAAATTGTTTACAAAACGGGTAACCAATTGGTCATTAAATTTCGGGTCGGGTAATAAGGGGCGTTTTTTAGATTGTTTTTTTCTCATGATTCACTAACTACGTTTCACACTATTTTTTAGGTCTTTTCGCACCATATTTTGAACGGCGTTGCAATCTACCTTCAACTCCAGCAGTATCTAACGCGCCTCTAACGATGTGATAACGTACTCCCGGTAAATCTTTTACTCTTCCGCCTCGAACCAATACTATCGAGTGCTCTTGGAGGTTGTGTCCTTCTCCGGGAATGTAGGCGTTAACTTCTTTTCCATTAGTTAAACGCACACGGGCAACTTTTCTCATTGCCGAATTAGGTTTTTTAGGCGTTGTGGTGTATACTCTTGTACACACACCGCGCCGTTGTGGACACGAATCCAAAGCAGCCGATTTACTCTTCTTGGTAATCGAAACTCTTCCTTTTCTTACAAGTTGTGCAATTGTTGGCATAAAATTGTTTAATTCCCCATTTTTATGGGCGTGCAAATGTAGAGATTATTTTATTTTATTCAAACCGAATTCGCTTGAAATTTTAACAATTTTTTTAGAGCAACATCAAATCTTTTAAGAATCACTAACATGATATTCTAAAGACCGTATAGTCTTGGCTTTTATTGATTCAATTATTTGTTGTTTATAAATCAAAAAGAGCATCCCCCTTTTTTGATTTAATTGAGTCCAATCTGCATAATTTTTGATCTTCAATTGAATGAAAAATATGAAATTTATATAGTTAGTAATTTTTTGATTTTCTACAACAAATATTGATC
>NTKF01000010.1 GCA_002457295.1 Flavobacteriales bacterium MED-G22 | reverse complement strand
CATAAAGTCGTATAAGTTTGATGGATTTGTTGGAATGGGTCAAATTGTTCACGGTACAGACAACGGAGAGAGTGTTTATATATATGGGACTTATTCTGACTTAAATGCTGCATTTAATTTTGGCCCACAAAGTGAAAATGAATCTGCGGCCTTTTCAGCGTTTACTAAAGTACTTGATACTTCATCAGAGTATTCAAAATCATTTACTAGAGTTCTTATAAATAGATATTAATTGTTTTGCAAAACAATAACCCTCCCTAGTGGGAGGGTTTTTTATTACAACTCAGGCATATCCTCTTCATTAAGTTCAGGAACTTCTAACCCTCTTAAATAAGTCAAACTAACATTTATTGATGAGTGTCCCAGAGCTTTAATCAAAACCATCGCTGACCCTGCTTGTGGTACTGGTGGTTTCTTTTTAGCGGCTTACGATTGGATTGTTGATAATAATAAATTAGATTGTCAAGAAAAAGCATTTCTAAAGAATGAAACTTTTTGTGGTAATGAAATTGTTGCCAATACACGTAGAATGTGCTTAATGAACATGTATCTGCACAACATTGGTGAAATAGATGGTGATACACCTATCAAATCAGCAGATGCATTGATTTCTGATGACGGAACACGTGTAGATTACGTTTTAGCCAATCCCCCTTTTGGTAAGAAAAGTAGTATTACCATTACCAATGAAGAGGGTGAAGCCGAAAAGCAAGACATGAGCTATAACCGTCAAGACTTTTGGGAAACGACTTCTAACAAGCAATTGAACTTTGTGCAGCACATCAAAACCATGCTTAAAATCAAT
Organism: Flavobacteriales bacterium MED-G22; assembly: GCA_002457295.1. The sequence goes on along the minus strand of NTKF01000010.1, from coordinate 34,933 downwards.
GGTGAAGCTGCGGTTGTATTACCTGATAATGTTTTGTTTGAAGGAGGTGCTGGTGAAGAAGTGAGAAAGCAATTAGTAAAGACCACAGAATTACACACCATTCTTCGTTTGCCAACAGGAATATTCTACGCACCTGGCGTAAAAGCGAATGTATTGTTATTCAACAACAAACCAGCAAGTAAAGACCCTTGGACAAAAGACATTTGGTTCTACGATTACAGGACTAATATTCACCACACACCAAAAAAACGTGTGATGACCATGCAACATTTGGATGAGTTCATCAAGCTTTATAATTCTGAAAACCTTAACAAAAGAAAGGAAACCTGGAGTGAAGAAAATGAAGAAGTTTAAAAAAAAGTTTCCTAGGATTGTCCAATTAGATGAGGTATAAACATATTGATTGGATTTTTATTTATTATAAATTATTTGTTTGTTAAACCAAATTGTTACTTTTATAAAAATAACCTAGACCAAGATTATTTGATCTAACGCAGAAGTATCAGCTAGGTTTTAAAAAATATTATGGCTGAATTCGAAAATGATCAAGAACAAGAAAATATTGTTCAGAAGTCAGAAGTTGCTACAAATGAAAATGATACAACATCAGAGGCTGCTCTTTCAGAGTATGGTCCCAATGGCTTTTCTTTATCGACAACACAGCTGGCAGCAGATGAAAGCCCAACAAACAAAAAATTATATCAATTTCAAGAGACCGCTGATGCTTCTAAAACTGATAGTATTTCAACCCTTAAAGAAATACAACTAAAAGCACAGCAAAAAGCAACAAATTATTATTCTAATACTTCAGGTGTTACTCAATTTAAAGAAAATAAAACGGGTCTGCCTAATAAATTAAAATCTGGAGTTGAGAATCTTTCAGGGCAATCGCTAGATGACGTCAAAGTTCACAGAAATTCTGACAAGCCGGCACAACTTGAAGCACACGCATATGCGCAAGGAAATGATATTCATTTAGGGCCAGGAAAAGAAAAACATCTTCCTCATGAGGCTTGGCACGTTGCACAACAAAAACAAGGAAGAGTTAAACCAACTGTACAAAAAAAGGGTGTAAAAATTAATGATAGTGAAGCTTTAGAAAAAGAAGCTGATCAAATGGGGGCAAAAGCCATGAATTTTTCTTCAACTAGCGATGAAAGTTATCAGTTGAAAGAGGCAAACCAAACCAATCTATCAACATCTCAATTAGCAGTTTCCTCAAATACCACTGTACAACTAGAAGGAGACGAGGCAGAGGATGCCGAGGTAAGTGAAAAACTTGAATTAAAGGAAAAGGTAGGTGCTGCTAGTAAAGTCAAAGACGAATTAACAACCTTAAAGGATCAAGGGGATGCAATTTCCACAAACGCCCAAACACTCCAAAATCCGGATAAAGAAACCGTTGGTCCTTCAGCGCTGATTCAGACAGCAATGGATAAAATGTTTGGAAAAGTTGCAGCTGGAATTATTTCGTCTATAACCAGTATTGCAAGTTCCTTTACTGCAGCCTTTAATTCGTTAAGAGCGATGATAAGTAAATTTAATGCTTTCTTAAACTTGAATAAATCGGAAGGTGATGGAGTTATTTCAGAAATCGACGAAAACAAAAAAATTAAGACTTATACTATAGACAAATTATTTAAGGGATTTCTTAAGGAGGGAGCTAGCTTTGCAACAAATGTTCTCGATTTTATTAATTCAATATTAAAATTAGTTCCGGATGTTCTTACTCAGGCAGCTAGTCTTGCAATTACAATTTTTCAAACAATTGTAAGTGGACTTAAAACGCTTGTCACCACACCTAAAAGGTGGATGCAGTGGATGAGAAGTTTGCCAGGGGGTCAGGGAAATAAAAAAGACATAAATTCTGAAGAGGTTTGCAAAAAAGCTTTTGAACAAAAGGATGATGCAGCCATAGAATTTTTATGGGCTCTAGAATTACCATCGGTTCGAGGTTCTGGAATAGCAAGTATCGATTCACTTGCAACAAGACTCGAAGACCTTCAAAGGCAGGGTCAAAATGTGATGATTAATTCTGTTAATCGTTTTTTAAATACTGACATAGAACCAGATGAGAATAATGTTCAAAATATTGCTAAAGAGATAAGTGATAAAGTAAATAAAGACGCTGGAATTGATGGATTGGCTGCTTTTACGCTTTTAATAAAGGACGAAGTTTTAAATGATGGATCTAAGGCTAGAATACAAGATGAAGTAAAAGAGCAAATGACAGGTTTTGGTGTTTAGGCTTTAAATTGATTTTACATTCTAAAACCTTAATTCATGATCTGGTCTTGAAAATCTATTTGGTTGATCAAGCCCCTCAATGGGATAGTTCTTAGTTGATATTTCTACGGTTCTATTCACATATTTTTTATGTAAAAAAGTAATTTCAACTGTTGACGAAAAATCGCCTCCCTTTATTACTCTTGAGTAATTATTACCATGGATGTGTACAATATAATAGTGGTGTAAAAAGGCATTTATTAAAGCGTTAAACTCTTTATCGTAGTGGTCAATTTTATGAAATTCAATAGCCAGTCCAACAATATTCATTTTTGTATTTAATACTGAATGGAGAACAGTATATTCTGCCGTTTCAATATCCATTTTGATAAATATATTTTTTGAACCTGCCTGAGAAATAACATTTAGAGTGTCATCTACTGTAATGTCATTTTTCTGTGTAACATTCCAAATTCTCTTTTTGAAATAAGTTCTATTTCCTTTAAAAAAGGAATAGTAGTCTGGAAGAACAAAAAGCCCATTAAACGCCTTTAAAAATCGTATTCTATCTAATAACACCAAATATATAACGCTTAATAGAAACGACTTAAATGAAAATTTCAACAATGATAAGAAATGTATGGTGTGATCATAGCAATGAATTGTCGCCTTAGGGCTTCTTTTCCAAAAATCTTTTTCAAACGACCAGTCTTTATTTATTCCATAAGATAAAAGTCCGTCACAGATAGAAAATATTTTTTCAGGAATAACATAACCTCCGTCATTTGATCTTCCAATTCTAATTAAATTTTCATAGGCAATTGGCCTTAGGCATTTCGTGTTGATCATTAAATTAATTTAGTATGCAATCGAGCTTCTGTTGTGGCTATTGACAAAGAAGAATTTAAATATAGTGATTGAAATATTGAATATACTATCTAATCAAATTATTTAAACGCATTTAGACCCTACGCCAATAATTTCTATTAATGGTTAAACCTGCAGTTCAACCTATTTAATTTATAAGGTGTGTTTTTCTAAAACATAAAAAACAACCCAATGCGAAGATGAAAAGTGTTTATTAAAGACTATTAAATAAATAGTATAATGAATGTCATAATAATTCCTAAAAGAGAAAAAACAACTCCCTTCTTAAAAATGGCGGTTTCGGGTAAAAACATCCAAAATGCAGAGATAACAAAAAAGAGCAATGAGACTCCAAAAAAGATATTTAGCCAATACACTGGACTTTTTGTAGTTGCCTTGTGCAACTTTTGCATTTTACTTAGCACATAAGGCAGCTGCATTTGATGATAAATGACTTCACCATTTTGCTTATTGTATTGTCCCCCATCAAAATAAACCATGTTATTTTCCTCTTTCGTTATTTCCAATTTTCCTATGTTTAGCGCCTTTTCCAAAGCTGGGAGCTCTAGTGCTCTTTCAAGTTGTGCTTTTATTTCAACATTATCCTTAAAAGCATCCGTTTTTCTAAAGATCAAAGTAATGCCACTAATAGCGTAGACGGCCATAATTCCAACCAAATAAAACCCTAAATAACGGTGAAAGATTCGAAAGTAATAATTAGAATTTTTTTTCATTATTATCAGTATTTACGTTTTACAAATCTATTTATTACACACTTATTGAGGAGACAAAAACTTATGTTTTATTTTTTTTTCTGGCAAAGGGCACTTGGTGTAAGATCCAAACCATTTTTTTCGATTTCTTGCAATTAAACGATATAGCTTATTCAATAATTGAAGAGGTATCAATTTAAAAATAAGAAAAATACTCCACAGGCCTCCTATCCTTTTTATGATATATAAAATGGCTTCTGCTTCCACTTTTGGTTGTGACTTTTGATCCCAAACAATGACAGAGTCTATCTTTGGATTTTCTAAGGGAAGCCTATTTTTTTCACTCTCGCTTATAAGTTCTAGGGTTGAAAAAAAGAAAATATTTTTTTTGTCTATTTTACAAAGCCACCTCACCCACCAATTACACAAAACACAGTGTCCATCAAAATAAAGTATTACTTTTTCCAAAGTCAAAACTTATCTAAAGTTGTATATTATTATTTTTGTTGTTAATCTCTTTTTAGGACTGTAAGCTCCCGCCCTTCAGGAACTCTTTGATTGTTTAAAAGAATTGAATACGGCGGTGTATATAAATTTTCAACTCTCTTTTTTCCAAAAAGCAATTCCACCCGCTTGTTTTCCTATTTCTACCTGATCTACTAGAGTTTTATTTTCAAGGTTGATAACATCAACAATACCTGGTTCACCACCAATTCCCTCAACAGAAATGAAGGCATATTTACTATCACTAGAAATGGCTATGCCATGGGGAATAGCGGTAGAGTTTGTTATGGTCTTTATTAAAGACCCTTTTTTGAGGTCCCAAATTGCTGTTTTTCCTATACTTTTTAGGGTAGCGATCATATATTTTCCGTCAGGAGATATTTCTACATTGTAGGGCCCTTTTTCAGCTTTTATTCTTTTTGAGATTTTCCACTTTTCAAGGTCTACTTCAATAATTTCATCAGATCCGTTTCCGGCAACATAAGCAATTTTCCCTTCTGGGTGCGGGATAACCCATGTGGGTTTTATTTTAGAATGTTTCATACCTCCCTTTTTCATTCCCATTTTATGATGATCTCCTTTTGAATGGTCCATTGAAGTATGATCTTCAAGGTCTAGCCTTCTAGTCACTTCAAGTGCTAATGCATCTATTTCAAACAACTCCCCAGACATCATGGCCACAGAATATTGTTTAAGACCATCTCTTGAAAGTCTAGACCCGTGTGGCATACTTCCGGTTTTGATTTGCACAATTTCGGTCATCGTTTCTGGATCTACTACAGAAACAGATGAGGGCTTCATGTCTCCGTGTAAGTTAAAATTCACACAGTATAGAAAACCCGTTACTTTTGAAATTTGCATTGACGCAGGAAAAAGTCCTAAAGTGGTTTCATCAACAACTTGGTTTGTTGCTGTTGAATATTTGACAAGCTTGCCATAAGGAGTTCCATGGGCAAGAGTGACATACCAATACCTGCCATTGGGGTCAATTGTAATGCCATGAGGCCCTTCTATTTCTGTGGGATAAGAACCCACATCGATTCTTTCTTTTTCAACAATAGTTGTTCCGTCAAACTTTAGTAGCGATACTGTGTCGTCCGATTCTGAAGCTACATAGAGATAATAATTTTGCGCATAGACACTTTGCACCATAAAAAAAAAGAAAAAAATGCTCCCTCTCATGACCCACTTTGCATAACTGGAAATACAGTGTCCATTAAACTTCAATAAATTAGATTTCATATTTTTTAGTTAAGAGAGAATACAATTGCTATTTGATCTTGAAAATTAATCCAGATGTTGATTGGTCTTACTAGAATCTGGTTTACTAGTTGAAACCTTGGCTACTCCAAGTCCAGAATTAAAATCGGAATAAAACACATGGTCTTTATAGAGCTGAGCGCCCCAAACCATGGTGTCATTTGGAATATAACCGTCAGGCGTGCCCGTCAATAAATAACCAATTTCTCTCCCTTGTTTATAGAGGTCCCCTAATAAATCACCACTTAAGTCAACTATTCTTAAACCACCCGTATACATGGCGACGTATAAAATGTCGTCTTCAATCCAATAATTATGTGAGCCATGTCCAGGGAGCTCATAACGAGCCACTTCAATAGGATTATTGACATCAGAAAAATCTACAAAATGAAGAAAACCTGCTGTCTCGTTTGTACCTTTTGGATTCACTCCATTTGGAAAAATTTCGTCACCTAAAACAGTGTAGAATTTTCCAGTTGATTTGCTTTTATAAGGAAAGGTAGCATGATGGGCACCACTAGCATAAGAATAATTTCCAAAAGAAACCGGGTTTGAAGGTGATCCTCCTGCTACTCCATTGCCTACATCAACTAGATAAACCCCATCGCTCCAATTGGAGGAATACGCTATCCCATTTTCTATCCAAACATCATGAATAGACTGCCCTTCTTTGTCTAACTCAAACATCCCTACTTCTTTTGGGTTCTTAGGGTCATCAATATTGATGACATAATACCGTTCGGCATTGCTCAAGGCATAGATATGATTTTTATCTATAAACACGTTGTGGACTCCTCCTGTGAGGTTTTTTGTGTATTCAGAAATAATTTTGACCTCCCTAGGATTGGTTACATCAATGAGTATCATTCCATTTTTTCTATTGGAGGCCCCTTCACGACTGAGTACGCATATTTTACCATCTTTAGACACTTTTACGTCATTTACTGTTCTGGCATCAACTTGAACACTATCTATTTTTTTTAAGTTTGATGGATCACTCACATCCCAAAAATAGGCGGTACCATCTGCCCCCCATGTGCCAGTGACTCCATAGTCGCCCCCATCAATACCCTCAAAAATCCAAAAATCTGAGGTGTGTTTGTCATTGACAAGACCTGACCCAACGCTGGTCACTTCTCGCTTGACATTTCTTGGAAAAACATTCACAATTTTTGAAGCTGATACATTTCCTACTCGCGCCGAAATAATATATTTTCCAGGCACATCACCCACAAATCTTCCGTCTTCCATTATTAATCCTGAAGCTGAGTTACTTTTATCAAAAGCTTTACCTGTGAAAGAAAATTCAACTGGAATATTTTCAACGATTTTACCTCTATTGTCAAATGAGGTGGCACTAAAATTGATCACATTACCTGACCTAACATTTTGAGCGTCTGAAGTGAGGTCTACTTTTGAAACTGGATTCTTTTTAATATTTAACTCCATTTTTGCTGTAATTCCATCAAAAGAGGCAATCAATGTTGTGGTCCCTTCTTCAAGAGCTAAAATATTATTAGATCCATCAATTTTGATTTTATCATTACTTGCCTTTAAAGAAACTCCCACCTTTAATAAGTATTTAAATGCATCATCATAATTCCAATAATCAATTGTTCTTTTATTGTTTAGTTCATCTGTAATTTCATAAGAAAGGGGCACATAATTCCCTTCATATATGTTGTCTTCATCAACAGAAAGCTTCACTTCTTTAATCTTGGGGTAGTTCACAAATACATTAAATGCCCTAGTGAGTCTTTTTCCATTAGAGTCAATACAAACAGCAATAACTTCATGGGTCCCTGGTTCATTTGCCTTGAGTGTGCCTGCAGCTCTATCAAAGGTTATTGATTTACCGGAGCTCAACACCCCTTTTTTTTGGTAATATATAATCCTTGTACAATCTCCCTTACTTCCGTCAGAAAAAACAATGTCAGAAACGGGTTTATAAAGTTGCCCTATATCAAGTGTGAGGTTTTCAAGATCAGAAACGATGGTCCTGTCTTGAGAAAGAGCACTTTTGGAAAAGAATAATAAGAGGGATAGTAAAAATATATTTCTCATAATTTTTTTTGTTAAGATAAAAAAACCTTTGTTAAAACTTTTCTTGCTAGTGGAAAGTATGTAGAATATTGCTCATTTTACTCTATATTTTTAAAAGAATCATTTATAATAAGTTACTAGAGACTTTATTTTATCTCTTAAATGTAGGGGCAAGCATGGATGATTTTGCATTTAGTACAATAAATACAAAAAGACCAATATCATTGTAAATGAAATTCTTAAAAGAAAATGATCTTTTCTACTTCAAGCTCTTTTGGTGTATCCCTGAAATTTACTATAATTTAATTCACGAGAGTTGTTGATTGGTTTCACAATTACTTAATTTTGAATTTTATCTATGAAAAAGCAAATCCTCTCAGTCCAATTGTTTGCCTTTGGTTTGTTCCTAATAGCAGGATGTTCCACCGAAGAACAAGACTCCAACATACCTACCCAAATAGAACAACCTTCTATTGTTGAGACTCCTCAATATTCACTCAATGTAACCACCTCAGAAGGAGGAACTGTTTCTACTGATGGAGGTACCTATGATGAAGGCACAGCAATCACAATAACCGCAACCCCAGATGAAGGATACGAATTTACTGGCTGGGAAGGTGTTGACTCTGAAGAAGCTAGCTTGACCATTACTCTAAACGAAGATCAAACACTAAACGCTCTATTTTCTCCTGTTGTTTCTCTATTTACAATTACAGTAACTGCGGCAGAGGGAGGTAGCGTTTCCACTGCAGGAGGTACTTTTGAAGAAGGAACCGAAATTGAAATCACTGCTACACCTGAACAAGGCTATGAATTTTCTGGATGGGTAGGCAATGATTCTGTAGAAACAACACTATCAATAACTCTTAGTTCAGCACTCACACTTCAAGCCCTTTTTGAAGAAATTCAAACTTACACCCTCACTGTTTCTTCTGTGCTAGGCGGATCCGTATCCACTCAAGGGGGTGAGTTTCCAGAGGGAACAACCGTTTCAATAACAGCCATGCCTGAAGAGGGCTATCAATTCGACGGTTGGGATGGAAATGATTCTTTAGAAACTACAATTACGGTAACAATGACCAGCGACTTAGAATTAACTCCACTGTTTACTGTAATTGTTTCAGAGGAAGATAATAGCCCAGAAGTATCAGATAGTGGTCCTGTATATTGGCTGGGGACAACTCTGTCGTTTGTAAAAGAAGATAATGCTGATCCCACCGTAGAAATAAATCAAGACCGATTAACATCAACTGTTTGGATTACTAGAGGCAATGGTGGAGGACAAATCTATAACGCAGCCGTTAGTGAAAATGCCGATAAAGTAAACAGCCCTGTGGGTACCGAATGGGCCATTGGTACTCTTGATGATGTTAGTTCCCTTTCATTTGGCCCCTTTAGAGCGACTGTTTCCAAACCGAAAAATGTTGTTGGAAAGAATTTAGTGGTCCACTTAATTAAGGATGATGTTTATTTGAGTTTAAAATTCACTTCCTGGTCTGGTGGTAAAAAGGGTGGCTTTTCTTACGAAAGAAGCACTCCCTAAAACTAAAGTAAGGTTCCTTTCAAAAAACAGTACATTTAGACAACGACAAAACACTGATGATTATGAAATCATTTTATTTGCTTTCCCTCTTTTGTTTTTCTCTAGCTTATGCACAAGAGAAAATTCCTGTCAAACACCAAAAATGGAATTTTACATCTTTTCGAGAAGGGAGTGTGGTGAGAGATAAAAAAGAAGGCCTTTTACTTGATAATGTTTCCCTCCCAGAGATAGAATTATATAAAGCAAAGGGAGACACTAAAACAAATAAAGCAATGGTGATATGCCCAGGAGGTGGGCTTTATTTTCTAGCTTATGAAAAGGAAGGTACTGTACTGGCAAAAAAATTAGCCTCAAAAGGAATAACGGCAGTGGTATTGAAATACAGAACGTATCCGAGAGAAGGTTCTGTCATCAAGTGGGTGGATAACCTTTGGCAAACGTCTGCCATAGTCGATAGTGCAAAAACGATTTTGCCTTATTCCACTAAAGATGCCTTGAGGGCTATTGAGATGATTCGAAAAAATGCAAGTAAGTATGAAGTTGATCCAAATAAGATTGGGTTAATGGGCTTTTCTGCTGGTGGTGCAGTCACTATGCAAGCTGCCTATGAGGCCACTGAAAATAATCAACCCAATTTTATAGCACCTATATATCCTTGGATGGCTATTGTTGCACCTCATAAAGTGCCCTCCAATAAACCCCCTGCATTTATTTCCTGTGCTAACGATGACCCGTTAGAATTAGCAAGCCCTAGTGTGACTATTTATGAAGATTGGATTGCAGCAGGAGCTGAGGCTGATCTGCACATGTTTAGTAAGGGAGGGCATGGGTTTGGTACGAATAAACTTGGTATCCCTGTTGATCGATGGTCAGATTTATTGGTTGATTGGATTCTCTCTTTATAAAAAATACACCCTTTTTTGTTTTTATCTTGTGAGGGCAAAACGCTTTCTTAGTTATCGCTTTCACTTTGTCTTATAAATAGTATTTAATCATTATTTAAAGTCTTTTTAAAAGGTACCTATTAAAATATTTTTTACTTTTAAAAATGTATTTTTGATAAAAATATTCGTGATTCTTATTCAGAATATGTCCATTTATAACATAACCGTAAATCCAAATGCCAAAAACAAAAGTTATCTACACCAATCAAATAAAATTTAATGCCTCTGATGAAATGGTGCTGTTATTAGAAAATGCCAGACGCTCTAAAGGAGCAAAATATAACTTCGGGAAAATTCCCACTCAAACTGAATTTCTTAGGGGTGTTATCTATTATTGGATTAGGGAAAATGCAGCCGAAAAAATCGATTTGAATGGTGAAGTGCCCGAAATTTTAGACCATCTTTCGATAACAATGAAAAAATAAAATTGAAAAAATAAATTCACTTTGATCCTTTTAAAAAAGGACTAGAAAAAGCAGGTTTTTCAAATAAGAACATCAATTGAATTTGAAAGCTTCTATAATCTTCTTTATCTTAGGGGTTCATTAATCATAAATCAATAAAAATGAAAAAGTGTTTATTTTTTTTCCTAACGCTACCCCTAATCTGCTTTTCCCAAACCGTATTTGTCGATTTTAAGGTGATAAAAAATCAAGAAGACTATCTTGCCCTAGAAAATATTTTTAAACCGTATCATCAAAAAATGATCGCCGAAGGTAAAATGATGGCTTGGTATTTATGCGAAGTAAAAACGATTGACAAAACATTAGAAAATCCACCTAATTATGTAACCATTAATGTATATAAAGACCAAGATCAAATTGATGCCTATGGAAAGAATTGGAGTCTTGAAAATCTTAAAAAAGCGGCACGAACTAAATTTAAGTCTTCAGAAATCAATCGAGTTCTCAATCGTGAGGTTTCTGTAGAGAATAGAAGATATCATTTAGAATTTATTGATCAAACCATTCAAGCAGGGGGCGACTTGAAAGTTGGAGATGAAATTGGAGTTGGTGCCATGATCCAAAAAACAGAGGATTATGAACAGGTTGAAACTCAAATTTATAAACCTTTTGTTGAAGAGCAAATCTTGAAAGGTAATCATCGGTGGTGGGGCTTTACTAAAATAACAGATCGCAGTGAGAATGCTCTTCAAGAGTTTACTCACTTCACTTGGAACATCAACGTGCCTGGAAAACAGTTTGACCCCTATATTGTTCAAAATCAATATATAAGTGATAAGCTTACAGAAATTGTTGTCGCCTCTAGGGATGCCGTTTCGGCAACCATAGAAGTAATTGATCGTAATTAAACCAGACTGAAAAGGAAGCTACAAACTACATCATCCAGAAGTGAATAAGTTGATTAAAAAATATATCTTAGAATTTGCAGTGATTGTTTTGGGTATATCCATTTCGTTTTATGTAGAAAAACAGAATGCTATTGCCTACAAAAATGAGTTGAAAATGGAGTCTTTACTAAAACTCAAGAATAATTTATTGAGTGAACTTGAAGGATTCCATTTTGACTATGAAATACATTCCACTGCAAATAAATATGCAGACATCCTCTACTATAGAGGTTTGCAACTTTATCAAACCAATAAAGATTCGTTAGGATTTTATTTATCTTACGTAAGAAATGCTAACACAGTATTTGTTGAAAATGATGAAGAATATTCTGCGTTGGTGAATTCGGGCTTAATTGAATTGATTGAAAATAGAAATCTGGTCTCTTTATTGCAAAAAAAATATACTGACCAAAAATGGTATGAAAAAAATAATCAATTGTTGCTTGATCTGTATTTGACAGACAAAAGACTGGACCCCTTTTTTGAATCAAAAAATAGAAGAAATCACAAAGGCGTAGTTGGTTATTGGACCGCCTATAAACCTAACAAAAGGTATTTGAATGATGAAGAAATAAACAGGGTTTCTGAAACAGGTTTAATGCATTCCTTGTATTCAAATTTAATCAAGAGGGCTATTATTCAAGACTCCTTGTTAATTAAAGAAATTGATAAAGAATTAATTAATTGAAAAAGCAGTATAAATAAGCCATTTTCTTAGTATTGGAAGAAGTCAAAAAAATAAGTAACGAGCTATTGGAAGGAAAGGGATATATTATTATTCCCTCCGTTTTCAGTCCAAATGATATTGAAGAAGCCCATCGCCTGATTACTTTTTATTTGGAGCATGAAGAGGAAAAAACAACACATTTCCAAGGAAAAAATAAAGACACGCTCCACCTTCAAAAAAGAGTTTGGAATTTACTTAATAAGGGGGATATTTTTGTGAAAATGGTCCAAGTGCCATTAGTAGTAAAAATTGTTCAAGAGTTTCTGGGTAGTGAAGTTTGCTTGGGCTCCATTGCTGCCAATTGCATTTTTCCTGGTGGTCCCGGTCAAGAGCCACACATTGATTATCCCTATTGGGACATGTATAAAAAGGAAAGCTTCCCAAAAAATATAAATGCCTCTTTCCCACTAAATTGCCAAGTGACCATTTTATTAAATGATTTCACTGTTGAAAATGGAGCCACTGGGGTGCTACCCTACACTCAAAAACTTTGCCGATATCCTGATGAAAAGGATACCATAAAGTATTTTGAAGAATGCGAAAGAATGACCGGAAAAGCAGGTGATATTGCCATTTTTAATGGGCTCACCTGGCACGGAGCCATGCCCAACAACAGCTCCAATGAGGTTAGAAATGCCATCTTACTTCAATATCTTCCTAAATTTGTTAAACCCATGGAAGATCAAAAAAGGGGAGTTAAAAAAGAAGTTATAGACAATGCTTCACCCATTTTAAGACAGCTTCTAGGATTAGATTATCCTTACCCAAAAGTGTTAGATGAGGATGAGGCAATCAATGCTGAAGGCAGAGATTAGTCTGGGTTTTATGACACTCCTTTTTCGCTCCCTGAAAATATACGCTCTATTCTGGTTATTATAAATTGACCTGAGAGAAAGAGATTTCTTTATATTTAAAATTAAATTCAATCACAATGACCTTTGAAACACTTGATATCGTCGGATGGATAGCTACTGTTATCATTATTTGTTCTTTCTTAATAAACAATATGTTGTGGCTAAGAATTGTGAATTTAGTAGGAGCAATACTTTGGTTGACCTATGGTATTCTTGATCTTTCTTCATCAATAATTTTTTTAAATGTTGTTATTGTTTCCATTCAACTATTTAAAATCACCTCTATTTTAAAAAAGAGGAAAACGCAAGAGGCTCTATAACCCAGGTTGGACTCTAAAAACAGAGCGTATACCATCAGTATGTTCTTGCACCCTTTATTATAGTTCTTAGGTTCTAAGAAGTTTCTAAACAAAAAAGGATTAGTCTTTGGGATTTAATACCCACCAAATAAATTCAAATTCACTTTCGCGCACGGCAATGACCGAGTCGAGCATCTTTGTGCTTTGCACAAGTTCAGCTCTATAGTCACCCAATTGACCTGCCACATCACTAGCATATAAATCTAAGCGTTGAAATAAAAGATATTTCACGTATTTGTCTTTTTGAAGATATTTTCTATTGTCCACCCAAAACTTATTGTCATCAATACTCACTTCGGGGAGATCAAAAACCCATTTTGAAGCTATTCTATTCTTAAATTGATTTACTAGTCGTTCTTCAATTTTGCCTGTGTTTTCCATTAGGTAACCTAACTCAATCCCATCATAAATTTTTGTCATTTCGAGGCCTACTTCTTTGGGCAATAGCCTAAAAGTACCGTCTAATTTGATGGCGTCAAAATTGACTCTAGGTGGATTAAAGGGATTTCTAATAACAAACAAACTCATCGTGGGATAATAATATTTCCCCTCCGGCATTTCCTCATCTATTTCATAGGCAAGAAAAATGCTGTCATTTTCTACTTCCCATTTAGCATATTGCTCGTCGAACAATGTGGCTATCCATTCAAAACTTTCAATATACTCATCTGTGTAGTCAATCATTTTATCTATTTCTTCTCTCAAGTTGTATAGATTTTCTATACCGTCATTTCTGGAATCAGACTCTCCACCTTGTTGCTCAATTCCAAATGAAACTGTAACACCAAAAACCAAGATAATAAATTCAACGGTAGATTTTTTTACACGATCCCAAAAATCATTTACATCAAACTTATCGCCTAAAGTGAAAAGTTTGATAATCCAACTGCCGTTTTGTTTCTTTTCTTCCATTTTATGAATTAAGAAAATTTAAATATAATGAATAGTTCAAAAATGATATAAATATCCTCACCCTACCACTTTATAACGTATTATAAAGTATTTGAGTATATTTTTATGCGTACACTTTAGCCAATTCTTTTAAAACGTGAAAACCTTTTTTATATTTTAGATAGGTTTTTGATTAGAAAATTGAATAGTAAAATTAGTATTATAGTCTTTATCTTTAGACCCCAAATAAACCACCCTCGTAGTTCAACGGATAGAACAAAAGTTTCCTAAACTTTAGATACAGGTTCGATTCCTGTCGAGGGTACTTGAATAAAATTCAATAGTTTCATTTTCAAATGATTATATTTTTTATATCTAAATATGTACGGTTATCGTATGATAAATCAAATTTAAAAGCTAAAAGCTCAATCCAGCATAAATCCAAACACAGGGACATGGGTTTTTGGAAACTGTTTTCTATTGAAACAGGGAGATGGGATTTGCTATGTAATCCATTCTCTATATATTGGAAGTATTATTAATCATAAATCAATTAAAATGAAAAAAATAATATTTATGTCTCTAAGCATTTTACTGCTATCATGTTCTCAAGAACAGGTCAAAAGTGAAAGAGAAAAAAGTATCGACAATACTAAAGAAATTGTTATGAAGTTTTATACTGCTCAAGTGGGAGGTGATATTGAAACTATGAAATCTATGATTTCTGATGATTTTGAATATACTCTTAATGGTCAATTAGATATTTCAAATACGTATAACTGGGATGGATATATGGAGTTTATGGGTGAATTTGTATCTCTCCTCAAAGGTGAAATTGGAGCAGAATTTTTAGAAATTATTCCTAGTGAAAATACTGCTATAGTTTTTGCTGAAGGTAGAATGGAGGGTATAGCTGGTAAATATGAAAATGAATACGCACTTAAATATGTTGTAAATAAAGATGGGAAAGTGTCTATTCTTAAAGAATATTTAAGTGATCTTCTGTTAGCACAAAAGTTATACGGTCAGGACTTATGTGGAGAAAAAAATGAATGAGTAATATTTATCTCAAAAATTCAAGCCCTCCCTAGTGGAGGGTTTTCTTTTACACCAATGCTTCCAATCCAAATCCTTTCTAGTGCATTGATATCACTTCTTTAACCAAAGATAACTGTGTAGTGGTTTTAGAGGGTTGTGAGGGATTTTTGTATACTTTTTGAAATAAATCACATTCTCTGTATCTTAGAGGTTATATTAACCATAAATAAATTAAAATGAACAAAATTATTTTATCTCTTGCCTTACTTCTTATCTGCTCCTTAACTGTGGCCCAAACCAATCAAAAAATTCAAATGGGGTTTTATAAGGTTGATGAAGACATGAGAGTTGAATATGAAACCGTAATGAAAGACTATTTGGGTAAAATGATGGCAGAACGTGTTAAATTAGGATGTATGTCAAATTGGATCTTTAGACGAGTGGTTCCCAATTCAAGTATGGCAGAAAACTTCACTCATATGACTATTGACGTTATGAATCCCGGTGATGAGAACTATTGGGATTGTGATGCTTTTGATGTTGACGTTGTTTTTCCTAACATGAGCCCAGAACTGCATTCTATTTTACAGGAGGTTCATCGTAAAAGTAGAAATGTGATCTATCGAACAAAGCTTGATGGAGTTGCTGGTCGTAATAAATTAAATCATGTGGGTGATATAGCCATTTATAATTTTACTAAAACGAAATCTCAAAAGTATAAGCAAAAACACATTGAAATGGGTGCTATTTTTACAGATTACGGGAATAGAGATGCTTGGTATGCTTTTGAGAGAGATGAGCCTATTGATTGGGCTACAAAAGAGTGGGACTATATGACCGTCGATGTGTATGATAGTGTTGAAAAAATGAAATCCCAAGGAAAGCAAATGCCAGAAAAACTGTGGAATGAAATGAACAAAAAATATGGAAACGGCGCCTCTCAGAGGGAGATTATGAAGCGTGTGATGACAACATTAATATATGCAGTAAAGTAAATCTTTTTTATCTAAATTTCTTAAACCCTCTTCAAGAGAGGGTTTTTTTATTTTCACAATTTAGGAAACTACAAACCAGAATATTAAAACGTATTCTTATACTAGAGTTCTATACAGTTAAGCTATTTTTAGATCAAGAGTACACAGAACACTTGGCGTGGAATTTTAAATCAATCTAGTTATTTTACATTAGAAAAAAGCCACGGCATCAAATTTGGATCTGCAAAAGCGTTGTGCCAACTGTCATGCTTCACTTCTGGGTAGAGCGTTAGTTTAACTGGTGCTTTAATTTCCTTCAATGCCTTATACATTCGCTTTGAATGTTCTACCCAAACCACATCATCTTTTTCTCCGTGGAAGATCCATAAAGGCGTTTTACTTAACAATGTTGCCCAATTGGGGTTTGCTCCGCCACAAATAGGAAAGGCAGCAGCAAAATAGTCAGGATTTCGGCTCACCAATTCAAAAGTTCCCATACCGCCCATTGAGAGACCCCCCACATACCTCCGCTTAGGGTCGATGGTATATTTATTTTCTAAAAAACGCATCAACGCTTCTACCATCTCCAACTGATTGTATTGGGGTGGCATCGTTGCATAGGTGTATTTTTTTTCTAAACTAGTGGTATAATCTCTTTTCACGCTGGCCCAATACGAATTTTCTGGACACTGAGGAAAAACGACTATAGCAGAATGTTGTGCTCTAAATTTGTCTTCTTGGAAGAGTTTAGCTCCATGAAATAATTGAGCTTTGTTATCATTTCCTCGCTCACCAGCCCCATGAAGAATAACTACTAGCGGCGTAGCTTCGTTAGGATTAAAGTTTTTGGGGAAAAGTATTCTGTAAGGGAGGGTATCTTTATCTTGAACTAAAATTTCAGATTGATAGCTTTGCCCAAATAGCAGTCCAAAACCCAAGAATAAAAATGCAATACAATATCTTTTCACTAGATTATCTTGTTTTGTTTGATGAACCATTGTTCAATTAGCTCAACAAGTTAATCTGTTTTTACCATTAAAGCTAAAATTGAATTTAATATATTTAGTTGACCTAAGTTGAATTGTATATATACTTATATAGTGCCTCCTTTTTGAAAAAATATAGCCTTTTATTATTTAAAAAAATAGCTTTCCTTTGTTTACATATTACCAAATCCTACCGATATGAAACACCTTCAAATCCTATGTATTTTATTACTGCTTCCTTTCTTGGCCTTTTCACAAGGGTATAGAAAATTAACCCGTCAGGGCAACAAAGCCTATAAAGAGCAAGACTACGCCACAGCCACCATCAATGCTACCAGAGCCTTGCAAGAAAATCCTAAATTCAAAAAGTCTGTTGAATTGTTTGAAAAATCTATCATCAAAGTAAATAGATGGTATGAATTGAAAATTCAACTCTTAGAAAAATCAGCAAATACTTATCAAGGTATTACTAGTGTAGGAGAGGCAAAACGAATTAAAGAATACTACCAAAAGTTGGTTGATGTTCAGAATGAGCTTCTTTTTTTTCCTGAACAAGTTAAACTCAAAAACAAGACTCTAGTTCAGGACCATACGAAAGAATATAATCCTCAACTCGCTATGGCTACACAGCGAGTGAATGAATACAACCTATTGGCTGCACAAGAACTGTATGAACAGGGAACTGAACTTTTTGAAAAAGCAAACCAAAAATCGGATTTCCAAAAGGCATATCATGTTTTTAATAGTATTAATTCTTATGTGCCAAACTATGAAAATAGTGAAATGCTGATGAAAACATGCGTTGAAAAGGGAAGCTATAGAGTGGTTCTTTTAGATCCGGCTAATTCTTCTGGAAGAACAGATACCCGATTTAGAGTGATCAATACGGTAATGAATCAAATCAGAGCTTCGTTGGGAAATAATCTTTTTGCCATACCAGTCAAAAATATTCAAGAATATTCTACTTACTTTTATTCAGATAATTATAATGGAATTCAAGCCGATGTTATAATAAAAATCACCTTCAACGATTGGAATTATGGCACTTATATATCAAATAGAGAACACTATTCTAATCAAAAAAAAAGAACCAAAAAAGATGGTACAGAAGTAGTCTATAGGGTGCAGGGTGATTTATTCACAAGTAAAAATTATGCCCATTTTGATGCTATAGTAGAGTGGATTTCGACAGCCGATAATACGATTATTTCAAATTATTCCTTAGCGTTTGAGGAAAATTATGAAGAATGCGTTTTAGTGGGTGCTGGAGATCGGCGAGCTAATGATTCTGGATGCAGTTTAGTTAAAAAGATTCCTCCACCTCCCAGCATGGAGAACGTTTTTAAAAATGAATTTATTACCCAAACTACAAGTCTGATGGCTTCATGGTTCAACTAAAAAAAAGAGTGAGCAGCTTAAACTCATCAATAGAGTATCATTTCAAATACGAAATTTGATATCTAATCGATTCGGTGTATCTTGTTTTAATGAAAAACTTTTGGAATAATTTCTTTTTTGGAAGTCTTCTTTTCTTTGTAAACACCTCTGCAGTTGACCAAATTCCGGCTTGTGCAGCGTGTAACCCTTCGGTAGCACCAGCATCTATGTTAAAAGAAAAAAAACCTAACATACTCCTCATATTGACCGATGATCAAGGTTATGAAGACGTGTCATTTGCAGGTACAAAAGATTTGAATACACCCGCCATAGACGCCTTGAGAGAAGAGGGAATGCGGTTTACTTATTTTTATACTAACTCGCCTGTTTGTGCTCCAACAAGAGCTTCAATAATGACAGGCAAAAACCCAGACAGAGTGGGTGTTCCTGGTTTAATTCGTACTAATCCAAAAAACAACTGGGGCTTTTTAGATCCAACTGTTATTCTACTACCCAAGAGGCTCAAAGAAGCAGGGTATCATACTGCCCACATAGGAAAATGGAATTTGGGTTTATCAAGTCCCAATTTACCTAATCAAAAAGGGTTTGATTTGTTTCACGGTTGGTTAGAGGATATGATGGAAGATTATGTGATCAAAAGAAGAGTGGGTCAAAATTTTATGCGCCTAAACGAAAAAGAAATAGACCCTGTGGGGCATGCTACAGATCTTTTTTCTAAATGGGCAGCAGACTACATTCAGTCCAGAAAAAATATAGAAGAACCCTTTTTTCTTTATTTAGCCTACAATGCTCCTCATTTTCCTGTGCAACCACCAGAAGCCTATTATCAAAGGGTATTGAAAAGAGAGCCAAACATCCCAAAGAAAAGAGCAAAATTAATCGCCTTTATAGAACATCTTGATGAAGGTATTGGTAAGGTTATAAAAAGCCTAAAAGAGAGTGGGCAATATGAAAACACAGTAATCATTTTTACCAGTGACAATGGTGGTCATTTACCCAGTTTGGCCAACAACGGACTCCTTAGAGACGGAAAGCAAAGTATGTATGAAGGGGGGCTTCGTGTACCTACAGTTATGGTATGGCCTAACAAAATAGAAAAGGGCAGCACAACCAACCAAGTGAATGCCACTGTAGACATATATCCTACCTTATTATCAATTGCCGGGCTTGAAAACAAAGATTCGTTTGATGGTAGAAGTTTTCATTCCACACTGCTTGGTAGGGAACAACCCTCAGAAGAAAGAGAACTCTACTTTGTGAGAAGAGAAGGAGGTCTGCGATATGGTGGAAAAGCATATCATGCCCTTAGAGCTGGTGACTGGAAACTATTGCAGAGTTCACCCTATCAACCACTTGAGTTATACAATCTTAAAAATGACCCCTATGAAAAAAATAATTTGATAGCGGTATATCCTGAAAAAGCTGAAGAGTTGAATAAGAAGCTAAGGAGGCATATTCAAGAAGGAGGCAAAACACCTTGGCAAAGAAAATAAGAGCTATTTCACATCCCCAACTGTTTTTGTATAATTTAAAAAGCAAGAGGATTGATTCTATTTTTGATTTGATATATATCGGAAAGACATTATCTTAGTTTAGTTATAACATCATAAATCAATTCAAAATGAAAAAATTATTTTTATTTACATTTCTATTATCTACAATTGTTTCTCTTGCACAAGCTCCAGGTTGGTTGCAAGGGGCAAATGGTAAAATTCCTGCCACTGATGCGAATCCAAAAAACTTGAAACTGTATGAAAAGTTTATTGAGGCACACAATGACAGAAATATGGCTAAAATTTCAAAAATGGCACACGATTCTATTCTCGTTGAAATGCCTGACGGTGGCGAAATTCGAGGGAAAGATCAATTTCTAGGAGCCTTAACAAATTGGTTTGATACCTCAAACCCAACTTGGAAACCTTACTTTGCCTATACAATGAAAGTAACAGGTCAAGAAGGCGAATGGGTTATTGCTGGTCATGCCTTACAAGATAAACCACTAAACTTAAACGTTTTAGATGTTGTAGATGTTTATATAGAGGAGAAAAAAGTCAGACGCATTCTCGTATATCGTAAAGAGATAAAAAAGTCTTAACTCTACTCTATTGCAAATAAAAACCCTTCAGAAGAAGGGTTTTTTTATCTTTTGAAGAATGTTGGGTTCACTTCACTATACCCTTTAACTAAACTTCAGAATGTTGCCCCTATAAGTTCTACTTTATCTTGCTTTTTATTGAACTCTTCAATAAATGTTTTTTGAATTGAAGTTTGCCAAACATAAACACGCTTTAAGTTTTTAAAATTTTGAAAAGCCAAAAAGCTCTCATCTGTTATTTTTGTTCCTACTAAATTCAACACTTCTAAATTTTCCAAAACCAGCAAAGTGCTGATGGCTTGGTCTTCAACCGGATTGTCTTTTAGGTCTAAGTGCACTAAATTTTTAAAATTTTTGAGCTGGGAAGCGGTAGCGTTATTTAATTCACATTGAGGTAGTTTCAAATTGACTATATGATCTTTTATAGCTAAAAGGCTTTTAAAATCTTCTTCTGTAATATTCTTTTTTAAAAAAGTAACTGTAATAAATTTTTGAAGACTTGAAAGGTATTTAATTTCAAAAATGGTTGGATCAAATTTTTCTAAAACAGTAACCTCTAACTTAGGAACGTCAATTCTTTCATTCCAGTTTTTTTCCTTTAAATCAAGCCCGTATAATTGGTTTAAAATAAATTTTATTTCCGTTGGCACCACTTCAGGTTGGATTCCTTCTTCTGACTGTTCTAAATTTTCTATCCACCACAAAATCAAGTTTTTTTCGTCAAAAGAAATGGGCTCACCATCGGGTGGCATAAATTTTATTTCGTGGGTAGGCAGGGTAATCCTCTTAAAAAGAAGACTTTTTCTTGGTTTTTTTTGGTTAAGTAAATTCCCCGAGCTACCCCCCTTTTTAAGAGCAACCAATGAAGTCATGTTGAGACCTCCCCTATTGAGATCGGTATTGTGGCAGGAAACACATTTGGCTTCAAAAATTGGATGAACCAAGTCTTGATAAATACGTACAGAGTCAAGACTCTTTTTTAAAGGCGCATGAACTGATAATCCTGGAACCGTTTTCTTTTTTTCTGGCAAAAATTCCGTCAGATATTCTTTGCCATGCGTCAAATTGCCTCCTAAATGCCCCGTGACAAGCAGCAAAACAATCAACCCTGAATTTAATATGGATTTCTTTCTAAAGTTCAAGTCAAATCGGAATGGAAAAGATATTCTAATGACCCATGAAAAGAAGGTGATCCCAACCAACACAAACCCTAAAATTTTATGAAAAGCTAAGTTTTCTTCAATATAGTGACCCCGCGAGGACACTAAATAACCTGTTATGGAAGTAAATAAGGAAGAAAGAAAACAAAAAAACCAACCCATTGTGACTAGTTTCTTGTTCATTTCCTGTTTTAAGAACCCAGCGTAAAATTCAAAAATGACAATGAGAAAGATAAACCCAATGGGTAGATGAACCATCAATGGATGCAGTCTGCCGAGAAGTAAATAAATATCCAAAAACTAAACTCTTGATAATTTAATAGGATAGGTTTTATTTGAATTCCACTGTGGGATGTATAAATTTAAATCACTATCTACACAAACATCATGAGGGTTAAAAAAAGTCTTTTGATCATATTGAGGGGGCAACAATTTTCCGTCTTGATACGTGGGCATGCTGCCACCAGGAAGGGAAACAATCCTGTTTTTTTCATCCAAGACAGCAAGCATACCATCAAAAGAATTCCAATCTTTAGTTACGATTACTGCGAAATATAAATGTTCTCCTTTTATAACTGGTCTACATATCCAACAACCCGGCAGAGATATGGTTTCGAGGTGCTTTCCGTCAAGCGTAAATCGTTTAAATTCATTTGCTGAACGTGATGTAATCAGCAATTCATCTTTGTTTGGACGACGGGTGTCAATCAAAACGCCATGGCAACATTCAAATTGATCCTCTCCTTTGCCATTGCCACCAAAATGTCTAATGTAGTTTCCCTTAGCGTCATATTGAATAATAAAATCGAGTCCATACCCGTCGGCCACATAAATGTCTCCATTAGGGGCAATGGTTGTTTCTGTTGGTTTAAACGAGTCAGGCGAAGTGTATTCTTCAATTTCTTTTGGCGCTTCGAGCGTAAAGAGAATTTGCCCTTTAAGTGTCGTTTTACAAACCTTGTGGCTATCAGGATCAGTAATAAACAGATACTCCGTTTCTCCCTCTTCAACAAGTGTTAAACCGTGTGCTCCTGGAAATTCAGTACCCCATGCGTCGAGAATTTTTCCAGACCGATCATAAACTAAAACATTGTTTTTTGGATGTGTGGTAGTCATAAAAAGGCGGTTTTTTTTATCAAAAACCATTTCATGGCAATCATTGACGGGAAACTGTGCTGAGTCTTGTATCCCCCATTTTTTATCCACCCGATATTTAAAATCACCATGTCCAACTATCGCATTTCCTTCATTTACATTCAATAAATTTCTATTCATACTGTTTGGAATAAATGCGATACTCGAAAACAAACCTGCTTGTTTTACAAATTTTCTTCTGGATTTTTCCATCTGAGTTTAGCTTAAAATTTCATTTACTAGGTTTCCATGCACATCCGTTAGTCTGAATCGACGACCTTGGTATTTGAAGGTAAGTCTTTCATGATCAAGGCCTAAAAGATGTAATAGAGTGGCTTGAAAATCATGCACGTGCACTGGCCTTTCCGAAATATTATAGCCAAATTCATCGGTGGCACCAAGCGTGATCCCTTTTTTGATGCCACCTCCAGCCATGAAAATGGTGAAACAACGGGGATGATGATCTCTACCATAATTAGTTTCTGTGAGCATCCCTTGTGAATAATTTGTTCTGCCAAATTCACCTCCCCAAATCACAAGTGTATCTTCCAAAAGCCCACGTTGCTTTAAATCTTGGATAAGCCCTGCGGAAGCCTGGTCAGTCTCTTTGCATTGCTTCTTCAACCCTGCTGGTAAGTTTCCGTGTTGGTCCCATCCTTGATGATATAGTTGAATGAATTTTACATCCTTTTCAGCTAATTTTCTGGCCAATAAACAATTGGCTGCAAAGGTGCCGGGAACTCTACTGTCTTCCCCATAAAGATCAAAAATATAATCGGGTTCTTTAGACACATCCATCACCTCAGGAACTGAAGTTTGCATTCTAAAGGCCATTTCATATTGTGACATTCGAGATAAAATTTCGGGATCTCCTACATCATCATGATTGATTTCATGTAGTTTATTTAAATCGTTTAATTGTTCTCTTCTAAGATCCTGAGTAACACCAGGAGGATTGTCAAGATAAAGCACTGGGTCTTTTCCTGCCCTGAATTGAACCCCTTGATGCTGGGAGGGCAAGAATCCATTTCCCCAAGAACGTGAATAAAGGGGTTGACCCGTTTTTCCTTTTGTAATCAAAACCACAAATTCTGGCAAATTTTTATTGTCTGAACCTAAACCATAACTCAACCACGAACCAATGGAGGGCCTTCCTGGCAGTTGTGAGCCCGTTTGTATAAAGGTAACAGCAGGATCATGGTTAATAGCCTCGGTATGCATTGACTTTATAAAGCATAATTCATCAACTATTTTAGAGGTGTGGGGCATCAAATTGCTCATCCATGTACCACTTTGTCCATATTGATTAAATGAAAACTGCGTACCTGCAAGGGGAAACGAGGTTTGTCCGGCCGTCATTCCTGTGAGCCGTTGATCTCCTAAAATGCTTTTAGGTAACTCTTGGCCGTTGCGTTTGATGAGCTCTGGTTTATAGTCGAATAAATCTAATTGCGAGGGTGCACCACTTTGAAATAAATAAATGACCCTTTTGACTTTTGGAACAAAATGAGGTAGTCGCAACTTATTTTCATTGAGAAAACTAGATTGTCCAAAAGCATTTTGAGGGCTTATAAGGCTTCCCAATGACAAAGCCCCTAAACCGAGAGTAGTTTTGGTTAAAAAATCTCTTCTGGTGTAGTTCTCGTTATCTTCTGAATGGTTGCAGTTCATATCCCTTATCGTTTGTAATAGCTTTCTGTGTGATTTAGAAGTGTGTTGGCCACAATTGTTAAAGCACCTAATTCGGTGAAGTTAAGATTTGAATCAGCCTTTTTATCACCAACCTGTATAATTTTTTTAGCTTCTTGAGGGTGTTTTTTAAAGTGACTAAGTTGTCTTTTGTATTGGTTTAATAATATGTCCAGCTCTTGTTGTTTTGGAAATCTAGAGGTAACCAGTCGAAAACCATTGATCAATTGTTCTTCTAAAGTAGTTCCTTTTTCTTGTTTTAAACGCTGTGCTAAAAAACGAGCTGCTTCAAAATATTGCGTATCATTTAGCAACACCAGTGCCTGCAGGGGTGTAGAAGTGTTTTCTCGTTTGACAGTACATATTTCTCTCGAGGTAGCATCAAAACTGACCATAGAAGGAGGGGGTGATCCTCTTTTGATAAAAGTGTACATCCCTCTTCGATACAAGCTGTCGCCTCCGGTCTTTTTATATTCTAACAATTGAAGAGAAAATGTATTTTTTTCTTTCCACAATCCAGGGGGTTGATATGGTTTCACACTTGGACCTCCCACCTCATCGACTAAAAGTCCACTTATTGCTAAGGCATTATCTCTTATCATTTCAGCGGATAAACGATAGGAATGGTTTCGAGCAAGATAAATATTTGTAGGGTCTTTTTCTTGTAATTCTTTGGTAAGCTTTGAACTCTGTTGGTAGGTTTCAGAGAGAACCATCATTTTTAGAAGCGCTTTAATATCCCATCCCTTCGATTGAAATTCGACGGCAAGCCAATCTAATAATTTTGGATGACTGGGCAAACTGCCTTGTAAACCAAAATCAGTGGGAGTTCTGACCAGCCCTTGTCCAAAAAGCATTTGCCAATAGTGGTTAACAGCCACACGAGCCGTTAGAGGGTGTGAGTCACTAAAAAGCCATTGAGCTAATCCTAATCGGTTTTTAGGAGCATCAGGATTCAGTGGTGGAAGCACTTCTGGTGTTTCTGGAATCACCTCATCAGCTGGGGAATTATAGTCCCCTCTTTGATAGAGAAATGTTTTACGGGGTTGTTCCATTTCTTCCATAACCATCACTTCCATCACTGGATTAATGGTTTCTAACCATTTTTTTCTGAGGTCGTTGAGTTGGCCATTGGCTTTTTTAAATCGACGGTCTTCAACCACCAAATAGTCTTTAATTTTAGTTGGATCAACTCTGTTTTTTTGAGCGGTAAATTCTTCAAAGTGTAATTGTACTGCAAGTGGAGAAAGAGCTTTATTAAAAAATTTAATTTCATCCATTCGGCCCACAAAAGTGCCATTGTCTCCTACAAATGAGGAATAGCTTTTACCAATCAAAATTGAACGATCCTCTTTTTTCATGCCACTCCATGTCACTGGTAAAATACTCTTATATAAATTATCAATGAGGATGTTGGTTTTCACTTCTTTGCCGTCAACAAAGAGTTGTGATCCCCGAGCTTTCCCGCTTCCGTCATATCGAAATGCCACATATTTCCATTGTTTAAGAGGGATAGTGACCTCACTTTGCACATGGATCATATTGCCTGGAGCCATATTGATTAGGCGTAAATTGATTCTATTTTGATCATCTAAATAAAAATCCCATCCGCGCCACCAATTATTTTTGTCTCCTGTGGTTCCAGCAATAAATTGCCTAAAACCTTGTTTTTGTTGTTCTGTATTGATCCATGCTGTCACTGAAAATGGATCAGTCCATTCAAATTGGGGAATTTCTTTTTTTACATAAATTTTATCGTGATCCTCTTGAAATGCAAAGGCATTGCCTGAAATTCCTTCAACTATTTTTGGCGCATTTCGTGTGGTGACGTTTTTGTTATTATCAACTCTAAACCCTTTTCCTTTGGGTTGGGGAGATAGTTTTTCAAGAGAATAATGTGCAAGAAGCCCTTCTTTCAAAATATCTTTTTGAGGCAATTCTTCAGCATAGGCATAAAACGTTTGCAGTTCTTGTTGTGTGAGTTGAAGCTTCTTCTCCTCTTCTTTTATGCGCGTCTGAATTTCACTTAATTCTTTTTCATTTTGAACATCAGGCAACAAAAGAAGCGGGCCAAAATTACCATCATCTCCTGTCATTCCTAATTCTCGAATGTTATTAAAAAAGGCTGTGAGTTGATAATATTCCTTTTGTGAAATGGGATCAAACTTATGGTCATGACATTTTGCACAGGCAACTGTCAATCCCATAAAGGCGGTACTTAGGGTTTCTGTTCGATCAAAAACATAATGCAATCGCCATTCTTCATCAATAACCCCTCCCTCTCCTGTCATGGGTGAGTTTCTGTTAAATGCAGTAGCTAATTTTTGCTCCCTTGTTGCATTGGGTAAAAGGTCTCCAGCCAATTGCCAGGTGACAAACTCATCATAAGGTAAATTCTTTTTGAATGCTTTAATCACCCAATCACGCCATGGCCACATGATTCTAGCACCATCGCCATGAAGACCGTGAGAATCTGCATATCGAGATAAATCTAACCAGTCTAAGGTCAACCGTTCAGCATTTGCCTCCGTTTCAAGTAAACGATCAACTTCTTTTTCGAAAGCAGTTGCCGTGGTGTCTGCCAAAAACCGGTCAAGAGCTTCAAGGGTGGGAGGTAAGCCTGTGAGATCAAAACTTACTCGTCTCAATAAGGTTTCTTTAGCTGCTGGTTCCGAAAAACGTAATTCTTGTTGGCGTAATTTTTCTCCTACAAAAAAATCAATAGGGTTATTTCCAGCATTTAGAAACTGATCCACTTCTTTACTTTTTTTAGGAGGAATAAAGGCCCAATGCTTTTTCCACTCAGCCCCCTGGTCAATCCATTTCAATAGGATTGCTTTTTCTGTATTGGTCAACGATAATTTTGATTCTGGGGTTGGCATTATGATGTCAGGATCAGAAGCAAGTATCCTATGGGCCATTTCACTCTGAAAAAGACTTCCAGCAACAATGGCTTTTGAGCCGCTGGCAAGCTTTGAAAAAGCTAAATCTTCCTTATCTAGTCTTAGGCCTGCCTTTCTGGTGTTTTCATCTGGCCCGTGGCACTGATAGCATCGATCTGATAAAATTGGTTGTACATCGTAATTAAAATCTACTGTTCTATTGATTTTTTCATATTCGACCATAACCTCATCCGGAATCTGCACAGAGCACGAATTGAAAAAAATAGCGATAACTATAAAGGATACGTATGTCTTTAGAAAAATATAGTTCATTTTTTCACCTTCAAAGTGTTTTTAATTTATGCTGAAAAAGTACACAACAAGTAAAAATAGGAAAAATTTTGCTTTTAAACTCATCCTCTGTTTTTAAGCATTGTCGATTGTTAGATATGAAAAACTAAAAGTTGAAACGGTTGTCTCATGGTATGCGAAATGAAGATGTGTTTTCAAACTATTATCAACAGTTGAAATCCCTTTTTCAAGTAAGAAGCTATTTAAATTGTAGATTATTTCATTTTAATAAAGGGAACTCAGAAACAAGGGTAAAAAAATAATTGGTTTGATTTAATTTAGTATATTAACAACTAACTGTAGACCCATCAAAATGAAAAAAAAATCATTACTTGTTGTTCTATTCTTAATTGTTTCCTGCTCAACTGATGACAGTGAAGTGAACACAAACGAAGCCTCAACACTCCAACCTACTGAAAATTCCTCTTCTAATTCTTCTACTGATTCTTCAGATACCTCAACAGATTCTTCAGATAGTTCAACTGGTATTTCAAATGATATCAGTGTTTTGGTAGAAAAATTCTACTATGACAGTGCGGTATCAGTTGTGGTTAATGGTGATAATCTTGTCATTTATGCAAAAGATTTACCAGACCATAAGAGTGCCTATTATGATTTAAACAATGATTTATATGAAGCTTATGACGAGCCCGATAACCCTTCCTTTAAATTAAATCCAAATGACATTGCAGAACAAAATATTGTGATGACCATTCCAAGGTTTCCAGAAAAAGCCAACAACCACGAATCAACACCCATGGGAACAATGGGAGTAGCTGTCAATAGCGTTTCCATTTTCAATCAAATGGCAGCTCCAGGAGATGATATCTTAGAAGAATTAAACACTTTTGATCAATATGAAGGACATCCTGCACCGGGCGGGGTCTATCATTATCATATTGAGCCTGTGTGGTTGACAGAAACCCTAGGCGAGGACGCTTTTATTGGATTGCTGTTAGATGGGTTTCCTGTTTATGGCCCAGTAGAAGATGGGGTGCGATTGACTAATGATGATTTAGATGTTTATCATGGTCATTCACATGAAACTACAGAATTTCCAAACGGTATTTATCATTATCATATTACCGATGATTTACCTTGGATCAATGGTGATGGATTTTATGGAACACCAGGTACTATAACAAATTAAGATGCTCTTACACTTTAAAAGTATTTTATTTTTGATAAAAAAAACTTACATCATTGGGGCGCTATTCATATTATGTGGATGTCAGCACTCAATTGATTCTCTAATAACTGCCATTGACAGTTTTTCTAAGGCCAATATGGTGGTCTTGATTGGAGACCCCAACTTGGAATACGATACGCGTAGAAAACTCTTTTATGACAATACCCTTTTTTCGGGAAAGTTGGTTTCTCAAACTAAAAAAGGAGTCGTATTGTATAAAAAAGAATACCGAAATGGTCTTTTAGATGGAAAAAGTTTTGGCTATTATCCCAGTGGGAAAATTCGATTTAAAAGGACTTTCCAAAAGGGTAAAAAAAATGGTGTTCACAGAGGGTGGTATGAATCTGGGCAAAAGAAATTTGAATTTGTATTCAAAAAGGGGCTTAGCGAAGGAACCCACTACCAATGGTATGATACAGGGGCGCCCTATAGTGAAATAAATTATCGTAACGGCAAACCCTTTGGCTCAACAAAAATCTGGCGAAAAGATGGTAAACTTAGATCAAATTTTGTGATTAGAGAAAACGGGAGAAGATATGGGTTAGCAGGTATAAAAAGGTGTACTAAAATTGACACCAAAGAAGAAGTTATTGAACCTTACACAGCACTGAAATGAGATATTGTCTTTCTCTTTTTGTCATACTTCTTACGTCCTGCAAATCAACCGCTGAGAAAAAGGGTTCAATTAGCGCTTCCTATGAAATTGAATTACCTTATTTTAATGACCCTGACTTTACTCCTATCTGGATAGATGACTCTGATCTGGCATTGAGAGAATTTCACACCATAGCAAATTTTGAGTTTCAAAACCAACTTGGAAATTGGATTTCACAAAACGATGTCAAAGACAGAATCTATGTTGCAAATTTTTTCTTTACCTCTTGCACTACTGTTTGTCCCAAAATGTCGAAAAATCTAATGGGAGTACAAAATGCTTTTTTAAATGATGACCGAGTTAAAATACTGTCTTTTAGTGTAATGCCTTGGATTGATACTGTTGAAAAGTTGGGTAGTTATGCCGCTGCAAACAATATTGACTCCACCATTTGGCATTTATTGACGGGCCCTAAAAATGAAATATACAAGTTGGCTAGAGAATCTTATTTTGCAGACGAAGGCTTTGGAAAATCAGTTAGTGATATCAATGATTTTATTCATACTGAAAATTTTATCCTAATTGATCAAAAAAAGAGAATCAGAGCAATATACAATGGTACCCTTCCTCTTGAAACTAAACGATTGATCGAGGACATTAAATCTTTATTTTAAACGGTTTTTACAACTCCTCACAATAATTTTTTGGTGTCAATCCTCTTTACAAAACCAAATGAATCTACTATCTTTAAATCATCTAAACAAAACTAAATGAATCGAGCTTCTTTTTTGAGCCATTTAAAAATGGCTTCAGCGGGTGTTTTTGTTGCACCATTTTCCCTTTTCGATGATACTCCAAGCCTCAAAAAAGCTTTACTTGGAAATGTTGGATTGCAGCTTTTTTCTGCCCCAGTGTTGCTAAAAGAAAATGTAGAAGAAGGTTTTGAACTCCTTCAAGAAATGGGCTATACTTCCGTTGAAACTCATGGCCCCTACTCCTTTAGTAGTAAAACAACTAGAAGATATGGTGACTTTAAATCAGGACTTTATGGAAATAATCCTTCCGGTTTCAAGCAACAGCTTGGAAATTTAAAGGTAAGGTCTATGCATTCTGATTTAGATACTTTAGAACAAAAATTGG
This sequence comes from Flavobacteriales bacterium MED-G22, assembly GCA_002457295.1. The sequence goes on along the minus strand of NTKF01000010.1, from coordinate 4,020 downwards.
GAGCCTTTTCAGAAGCAGCTCAATCATTAGGGGCACAATATGCAGTGCTACCTATGATCCCAGATGAACTAAGAGGCGATTTAGAGGCGTATAAAAAATTGGCTGATCGTTTCAATGCCATTGGTAGGGCTTGTCAAAAAGAGGGTATTCGCTTTGCTTATCATAACCATGGCTTTGGTTTTTCACCTGTTGATGATATTGTGCCATTTCATTATTTGATGGAACAAACCGACCATAACTATGTGTTCTTAGAAATGGATATTTTTTGGACTACAGCAGCAGGCCAAGATCCAAAAAGTTTACTTGCACAATATCCTAATCGGTATAAACTGATGCATATTAAAGACATGATTCCAAATGATCTAGTCTTAAATGAGCAAGAAGGCTTTAGAAGTTTATATCCTTTTTTTAGACAAGTAACCAGCTGTGGATCAGGTACAATTGATATTAAGCCTATTGTCTCTAAAGCTTTGGATGTTGGGGTAGAACATTTTTTTGTAGAGCATGATATGTGTAGAAATCCAAAAGTTGATCTTTTAGATAGTGCTCAATTTTTATTAACATAAATTCTTAAAATGGTATGAGTGATAGAAGACGTTTTTTGCAAAACACTGCATTGGCTTCTATGGGTCTTCCTTTTTTGGCTATTGATGGCACCCCCTTTCTCACCCCTCTAAAACTTCACTCTAAGGGTGTGCTAAAAGTAGCTATTATGGGATTAGGTGGATACGCTAATCGAGTTGCCAGAGCAATGGAGCAATGCACCCGTGCAAAAATTACAGGAGTCATCAGCGGAACCCCAAGTAAAATAAAAGAATGGCAAAAGCGTTACAGCATTCCTGATAAAAATTGTTATAACTACGAGAATTATACTGATCTAAAAAAGAATCCTGACATTGACGCGGTGTATATTATCACCCCAAATGCGTTGCACTGTGCTCAATCAATTGGCGTAGCAAAAGCAGGAAAACACGTCATTTGCGAAAAACCGATGGCAATTAATGCAGAAGAAGGTAGACAGATGGTGGCGGCTTGTGAAACAGCAGGAGTCCAATTGCTCATTGGTTATAGGATGCATTTTGAGCCCAAAACCTTAGAAGCAATCGGCCTCAGAACATCTGGCGCCTTAGGAACAATTCGTTTTTTTCAAGGCCTTAGTGGTTTCCGTATTGGAAATCCAAACCAATGGCGATTGAATAAATCTTTAGCGGGTGGGGGCGCCATGATGGATATTGGTATCTACTCGATCAACGGGGCCCGGTATATGGTGGGTGAAGAGCCTATATGGGTGACAGCCCAAGAAACAAAAACTGATCCTGTAAAGTTTAAAGAGGGAGTTGATGAGACCATTCAATTTCAATTGGGCTTTCCTAGTGGTGCTGTTGCCTCTTGTCTTTCAACCTACAATATGACAGACCTAGACCGATTTTATCTCAATGGCTCAAAAGGGCATGTTTCTATGCAACCCTCTACTGGATATGGTCCCATCCAAGGCAGTTCTCATTTAGGGCCTCTCACAGCAGCTGTGGTGACCCATCAAACTGTTCAGATGGACGCTATGGCGGGTATTATTTTGGATAATTATCAGCCACAAGTATCTGTATCTGGCCGTGAGGGTCTGAAGGATATGATTATTATAGATGCTATTTACCAAGCCATTGAAAGTGGAAAGAAAGTTAAATTAGAGTTATAATATTTTCTTTTAGGCCTGCAATTCTTTGGTATCCTAACCCTTAAGAACCATTAAAGAAAATCATCACACCCACTACTAACAGAACAACTGCAATTGTGATGAGGATATCCCAAAAATTATAACTGTTTTTATTGTTAGCCACACTTTCAGGTGAAAGGGTAGAAAAAGTTAAATTTTCAATTTGATCAATTGCTGGGGCTGGATGCGCATAACTAACACCAATGAGAGTCAAGATACTAATTAGAAAGAAATACCCTCCAAAAACTAAATAGTTTACTGTACCCAAAAAATGGAGTACACTCCCAGGACTAAAGTCGTCTGTGAAGAGTTCGAGAGTAATACGAAAAGCCCCAATTATAAACCCTGAAACTAAAGTAACAAAGGCGCCTTGCTTGTTGACTCGTTTGTAGAAAATACCCAAAAGAAAAACAGCTGCAATCGGAGGGGCAATGTAGGATTGCACTTTTTGAAGATATTCGTATAATACGCCTGAAATGTTTTGCATGATGGGTATCCATAAAATACCAATTAGCACGACAAAGGCGGTTGCTAATTGTCCAATGCGGACTAAATTTTTCTCTGATGCCTCCGGTCTTAATTTTTTATAGATGTCAACAGTAAAAAGGGTAGAACAAGAATTAAATACCGAAGCTAATGAGCTCATAAGAGCAGCTAGCAATCCCGCCGCAACCAATCCTCTTAACCCCGAAGGCAATAAGTTGCTCATCAAAACAGGAAAAGCTTGATCGGGCGACTCCCAATCTAGTTCTCCTCTCATTTTTAGCGTAAGGGCAACAATTCCAGGAATGAGAAATAAAAACACAGGGAAAAGTTTTAATACGGCGCCAAAAATTGTTCCTCTTCTAGCCTCTTTAAGGTTCTTAGCGGTTAGCGCTCGCTGCACAATGTATTGGTCTGTACACCAATACCAAATACCAACAACAGTACTTGATATAAATAAAGGTAACCACGGAAATTCTGGATCATCTAATGATCGCCACATGTTTAGGTATTCTGGAGTAACGGTTTCCTTCATAGACTCCCATCCTCCAACTGCATTGAGCCCCATAATTGTTAGGCAAAGTGCGCCTGCCACTAAAACAACGGTTTGCAAAGCTTCTGTGTAGACCACTGACCGCATACCCCCTAAAATAGTATAAAGACCCGTCAAAATTACTGTTGCAATGGCTCCCGTCCAGAAATCTATACCTAATAGCGCGGAAACTACAATACCACCTGCGTAAATGGTTACTGAAATTTTTGTGAGCACATAGGCCGCTATAGAAAATATGGATAAGATCCATCTTGAACGCGCATCAAATCGTTTTTCCAAAAATTCAGGCATGGTAAATACACCTGAACGCATATAAAATGGCAAAAAGACCCATCCTAGAAGTAAAACTATCCATGCATGAAGCTCATATATCAACATGGGTAATTTGTTTCCAGCACCAGACCCTGCCAAACCAACCACATGTTCAGACCCTATGTTGGACGCGAAAATAGAAGCCCCTACAACAAACCAACCTACGTTTCTGCCAGCTAAAAAATAATCTTCTGTATCGTTTTTCTTTCTTCGGATAACCCAAATGGCTATTCCGGCAAGAATAATAAAGTAGATTGAAATGGAAATCCAATCTAAAGTGTCCAACATTTTCATAAGGAATTGTTTAAATCCAATTTTAGTTTATTTGGTTTTTTTTCAATTTTTGGAAATAATAGTCCAAATAACGAATTTACTAAATCTGAAGGAATGGCTTAAATTGTAATGAAATATTCTATTATAAATTTATAGCCTTTATGGAAAACTCAAAAGACAGTCAAAAGCTAAATTGGGGCACTAAAAAAGAGTGGCAAACGATTGTATTGTTGATCTTTCTTATTGGTTTTTTAGTACATATTCCAACCCTATTTAAATTGGACTCAGAAAGTTATTTTATTCGAAACATTGGGTTGATACTGTTCTTACCCTTAACATTATATTTAATATGGTATCAAAAAGCTGAATTAAAACAAACCATTATTCCTTTACTGATCATTAGCCTCGGAACAGCTTATTTAAACGGATTAGATGGTGATGAAAATCATCCGCCTTTTTTTCTCTCATGTGTACATATGATTGTGCTATTTTGGGGTGCCTATGCATTTACAAGCCTAAGGAAAAAGTGGTCATCTAATGCAAGTAGAGTCTCTTTTTTAAGGCAGAGCGGTGATCATCTCCTGCTTATAGGGCTCATTATTTTGGGTGGTGTGCTATTTTCATTACTAGCTGTTGGGCTATTTGCATTGATTGGATTTGAATTTAGCGCCTTTTATTTTCAACATAT
>NTKF01000001.1 GCA_002457295.1 Flavobacteriales bacterium MED-G22 | reverse complement strand
GAGCGGTGATCATCTCCTGCTTATAGGGCTCATTATTTTGGGTGGTGTGCTATTTTCATTACTAGCTGTTGGGCTATTTGCATTGATTGGATTTGAATTTAGCGCCTTTTATTTTCAACATATTGCTCCTTGGGGATTGGCAGTCGTTCCGGTGTTGGCTCTATTTATTTTATTACATAATCTTTTTCTTGTTGATAAGGTGTCATCTCTCATTGCTACCCTTTTTACGCCCTTTGCATTATTAACATTAGTTCTTTTTTCAGCGAGTCTTCCATTTGCAGAAGCATCTGTATTTAAAGATCGTAGTGTACTGCTGTTGTTTAATATAATTCTTTTTGCCATTTTGGGACTCATACTATTTTCCTTAAGTGGTTCCACAAAATCCTCCAAAAAAAAAGGTTGGGTGTATCTATTAATTTGTCTGGCTGTAGTGTGTTTGATAGATAATATTATCGCCTTGAGCGCAATTGGTTATCGGATGCTTAGTTTTGGTCTTTCTGCAAATAGATTGGCTATTTTGGGACTCAATGTAATCGTAAGCACTCATTTAGCTAGCATAACTGTTGCTATGATTAGATTAAAAAAAATGAAAAATTATCAGAGTATTGAAAATAAAATAGGAGCCTTTCTTCCCATTTATTTACTCTGGGCAGGGTGTGTCGCTTTTTTGTTTCCGATATTTTTTTAGAAGAATATTTAAAAACGCTTAAACAGTTGTTTAAGTAAAAACACTATGGTTCTAAATCGACTATAACGAGTATATACGATCTTTCGTTCAGCAGGGTTGAAGTTAGCAGTAATTATTTCTTTCATTTCATATAGTAATTGAATCCATAAAGTTAAACATTTTTATAGTAAATAAAAAAATCAATGGGAATTGTTGTGCTATAAAAAAAACCCGCTTGTAAAGAGCGGGTTAAAACAAACAAAACTAAAATAAAAAATATGTGAGATTATGTATTATTCAGTGAATTTTACTTTCTCATAGATTTTGTTCAAAGAAATAACTATTTTGACAAAATTATTTTAATTTAATTTTCAATTTGTTCCTTTTTTTTATATCAACAATAAAGGATGGTTAATTTTTAGGATTGATAATAATTTAGGGGTAAAAATTCACAACTTGTTAAATATTGAGTTGTCAAAAATTAAACAGAGAGGCAATATAAATTGCATTTTAAATCTTTTTTATACATTTAAGTGGTTTGGTTAGCATTAATATGAACGCATCAATAAACAATAATCACAAAGAAATCCCTGGAAATCCATCAACCTCTAAGGAAAATAAATTTAGACTAAACGATCGATCTAATAACCTGCCATTAAGAGTTTTGAGTGAATCGGATTGGGAATTTTGGAAGTCCCAAGGGTATGTGGTCATCAAAAAAGCAATATCTCCATCTCAAGTTGAACAGACCGCAGCCTTTTTATGGGAGTTTGAAGAAAAAATACCAAATGATACTTCTACATGGTATCAAGCTCCTCGTGCCGAAATGAAAATGAAAGAATTAGCCAACACCGGTATGGTAGAATGTTACAATCATCAATATTTATGGAATAATCGTATGACTAAAAGAGTCTATGATGCCTTTGTAGACATCTGGGGAACAGAAAAACTCTGGGTGAGTATTGATAGAGCTAATCTGAATTTTCCAATCCGCCCAGGCTTCGAATACAAAGCCTTTATCCATTGGGATTATGATCCAGAGGAAAAGCCCGTCAATGTGCAAGGTGTACTTGCCCTTTCAGATCAAACTGATGAACATGTTGGGGGATTCCAGTGTGTCCCTGAACTATACAGAAATTATGATAGTTGGAAAAAAACACAACCTATAGATAGAAATAGATTCATTCCTGACATTTCTGATTTTGAACCCACCAAAGTAAAAATGGAAGCGGGAGATTTATTAATTTTTAATAGTTGTTTGCCCCACGGCATTCGAGCCAACCGAAGTGAAAAGGTTCGAATTGCACAATATATTGCTATGTTGCCAGCTGAGGAAGACTCTGAGGGGTTGAAAAATTGGAGAATCAATTCATGGAAAAACCGCATTGCCCCAGAAGGATATGCTTTTCCAGGAGACCCCAGAAACTGGGAACAGAAAAAATATCAAACAGCTACACTCGACTCATTAGGAGAAAAATTGTTAGGTCTAAAAAAGTGGAGCTCATAAAAACCAAAAAAAATAGGTTGAAAATAAGTTGGGATTTAATGATCATTTTGTTTTGTCAATTGCTCTATAGTCAAGAACAAACGCTAGAAACTACTGATACATTACGCATAAAAAGTGATAAAACTGAATATGAAATCATCATCATAGAAAATGGATTCAACCAATGGATGGTGGGTAATGCCAGACCAAGGGGATTTTATTCTCAACCTTATTTGGAGTCATACAATAGAAGGTATATCGTCATATGGAATAATTTAGCCAATCAAGGGTTTTATAATGAACTCGTCCCTTTTCGAATTCCTTATGAATTTCATATTGACTATGGCTATGAAGTAAATTATATGCTATTTAATTATTTTCAATTCATCCAATATAAAAACCCAAATTTTTTTCAAGGAATTAGAAGAAATTAAAGCAAGGCTTTTAGAAAAATAAGTTGATTTATTTTAGCTCTCTTCTTCCAATTGTAATGATATTAAAAATCGTTTTGCGTTGTTCTTGGTGTACCTCTTCTGTTTCTTGATAACAGTCACAGGGTATGATTACTAAATCAAACCCTTGTTTTGTGAGGGCTGCTTTTGCTTTACGGGCGGCATAAGCATAATCATAGTTTTGAACGACCAACGCATAAATGCTATCTCTTTTGATTCTAAGGGTTGTTGCTAATCCTTGATCTAAGAGTCTTTTTTGTCTTCTTATGGCATTGGATAGGATCTGAAAATGACCAGCAAAAAGGGTATAGTTTTTATTGTCATTATTTGGGATTGTAGACTCGCCTATGCCTTTTCCTCGCAAACGTTCTGGATTAGATATATGTGGTCTCACATAATTTAAAATAGTTTGTGTTCTTCGTTCTGATAACTTCAAATTATAACTCGCACTTCCAAGACAGTCTGTGGAAGAGATCATCTCTACTTCCATTTCGGGGTACTGATTCATCACATCAATCACTGCGTCTGCTCGGTCTTGATAAAACTCTTTTAAATTATTTTTATCCAAATCATAATATATGGGGCGAAAAGTTTCCACTATCGCTTCAGGAATAGACTCCTCTTTCGGAATCAGCCGGACCCAAGCCTTTTTTGAAGTAGAGAAATCAGATTGGATCTGGTAGGCAAAAGAATCTAAAACAGGTTTAGAGGTTGTGGCTTTATACAGAAAAGAACCATTTTTATTCAATTGAACTCGACCATTTTTTGGTTCATCTAATAAAACAGCTTGCTTCTCTACGAGAAGTGTAAGAGGATCTTGGTCATACATCAATTCTAGGTCATTGGTTAGAACTCCCTCAAAAGGAACTACTAAGGTGTCTTTTAATGAAAAGGTATAGTCTTCTTCTATGGCTTTCATTTGAGGCTTAAAATAGAACATATAAAGATCATCATTACCCTTACCTCCGGGTCGGTTTGAAGAAAGACTTCCAAGCCCTTGCTCCAAAAGAAGAGCAAAAGAGAAATCGTCCATTTTAGAATTGTAGGGCTCAGGCAATAAAAAAGTTTTCCACCGATCTTCAGGCCCTTTAATTGCCATATTAATGTCAAAATCACCGTTTCTGTTTTTGGCTTCATTAGTATAGAAAAGGGTTCCATCTGAAGTAATAAAAGGGAAGGTTTCGTTATTATCAGAATTGATATCAGTACCTAGATTGACTGGCTCAATTGATTCGTCAGTTTGGTCCAAAGGAATATAATAAAGATCCATTCCACCCAATCCCCCAGGACGATCGCTGGAGAAAATAAGCCTATTATTTTGATAATCAACTGCTGGATGAAGGCTACTATAGCCAGCCATGTTTAAAGGCATAGGAGTGGGAATTTGGTTGGACTTAGCATAGTTGTAGCGATAAAGATCAACTTGAACTTTATTGTTATTGTCTATTTTACCACTACTGCGAGAGAGAAAAATTATTTTTTGGAGAGTATCCACTGCAATGGGACCCTCTTGAAAAATAGAATTCAGATTGGTTGGCAAAATAACTTCTTCATCAATTTCAAAGTTCGGGGTTAACTTTCCTCTGTGAAGATTGTATACTTCTGAACTGCTTATTACTCTTCTTCGCATTTTTTTTGACCATTCTTCTTTTTGAGGTGTCAAGAAATAAAAGGTTAACTGATCTCCTTGAGAAACTATATTGGCTCCAAATTCTGAAAGGGGTGTGTTTCTTTTCAGATTTATGAGCAAACTGTCTTCGGTCTTTTCTTCTGGCTCTTTAGGGTTTCTTTTTTCAAGAGGTAATAGTGAAGCTTTGTCTCTATATTCTTTTGCCAAAACTTCATCTTCTGAGAGCAGGCTAGCGTAAAAATAATAATCTTCTACCCCTACATGACGGGAATCAATAATTTGACTCAAATGAAATTGAGCACTGTCCTTTTGACCCATTTTAGCATATGCTTTTGAAAGCAAAAGCAAAGTTTCGGGCGACAAAGTGTTGTATGTTTTTTTCCATTGAGCAATGGCTTTTTTATAGGCTTGATTACTATAATAATAATTCCCCCAATTGATACTTCGAGAAACTGTTTCTGACAAATTCTTTTGGCTGTTGCCTATAAAAGAAAGAAAAACAAAAAGAAGTATCGTTGTCTTATTCATTGTTTAGAAAAGTCTGGGTGAACGTAATATACCTAAAACTTTTGGAGATAAATCATATCGTAAAAAAATTTCATGAGAACTAACATTTTCAGCATTTGATATACCCACAGCGTTCCCATAGGCATAGCCCAGGCTCAATGATTGTCCAAGATGAACACCTCCCAAAAAACTTAACCCAACACCTGATTGTGAAAAAGGGCTACTCAAATTATTCACATTTTTGATTTGGGGACCTACCCAAAGTGTTCTATTAAAGTATAACAAAGAACTTATGTCATATCCTAACTGAACACCCTCTGTTCTTCTGAATAAAAGACTTGTTTTCAATTCAAGCGATTCTCCTACTTTTAGAAGATTGCCTGCAATAAAAAAGGCGTGCCGCTGAATAAAAACTTCAGGGTTTTCTATCATTTTAGGCATTGAAAATCCTGCATAAAACTTTGGTGTTTGATAATAAATTCCAAAACCAATATTAGGATCAATCTGATTAGAATTAGAAAATAAAGCGGGATCTCCTAATGTTTTTGCAATCAAAATTGATTCATTCAAAGACAACCAAATCGAAGACAGTTTTATACCTACTCCTAAATAATGTTCCTTGTTGTTCAATTTGAGTTGATAAGACACATCAAAAGCTGCTTGAGATGTGGTTATAGGTCCTATGCGATCATAAAGGCCACTTATAGCAAACCCCATATTCTTTTTTCCTCTTGCTCTGTTGTATGAAAAACTTTGTGAGGAGGGACCTCCCTCAAACCCAACCCACTGTGAGCGATTTATTGCTGTTAGGCTACCATAGTTTTTTGACCCTGCATAGCCTGCATTTATCGTTTGATGCAAAAACATGTATTGATTGAAACTTACTTCTTGCTGCGCCCAAAGAAGACTTTTCCCTAGAAGAAGGAAAAAGAAAAATGCCCCTATTTTATGTTTTGTCAATTGCCTCATCTTTTAAGAAAAATAAATCCTTTGTGAAGCCTCCCATTAGGTTCTTCCTCAAAGAAATAGAAATATACACCGTTAGGTAATTCATTTGTGTTGGAATTGTTTATCCTGTTTGTGGTTCCATTCCAATCGTTTTGATAATTTGACTTTTCAAAAACTTTTTGTTCCCATCTGTTGTATATGGTGAGTCTGTTGTTTGGAAAAGACAAAGCCCCTTCAATTTCCCAGGTATCATTAATTCCATCTCCATTTGGAGAAAAGGCATTCAAAAAGGTAAGTGCTTCGTTGATAATTTGTATTGGATCACTAAAAATAAATGTTTCACAAGCTGCATAGACTAAACTTGCTTTCAGTCGAAATTGCCATCCCGACATGGTTTCATCTGGATTTGTTATGGTTAATTGAGATGAGTTGACACCAATATATTGCACCCCTTCTTGTAGACTGTTCCAACTATTTTCTCCAAAATCACTTTGCCATTCAAGCTCAATGTTATTAGAAATTAGTAGTGAATAGTTCAACACTAGAGGGACATTCTTTTCAAAAGAAACTTGCCTTTCAGAAGGCGATTGAATTTCAAGAGTTTCTATCGTTTCAAGAAAATCATAGCGTGCATTATTATTAATGTCAATGGGGGTTTCATATCCCCCTTGGCCCACAACCAACCCTTCACCATCTGTTTGAATGGGTGAAGTCCCTAAAACACCATCTGCATCTGCATCATCAAACCCTGCTTCTATGACATCCAAACATCCATCATTGTCACTATCAAGATCCAAACTATTAGGAATACCATCTTGGTCAAAATCAAAATCTGACTCAAGTGTGTCTAATATGCCGTCATTATCATCGTCTAAATCTAAGGCATTCGCAACCCCGTCATTGTCACAATCTTTTGGACTTGTAATGGGTAAAGTGATGCTTTCTTCTAAGAAACTACAATTGTTTCTTGGATTAGTATTGTCATCAATTTCTTTACTATTTAAAACGCCATCCCCATCAATATCGTCATCACAAAGATCTCCAATCCCGTCTTGATCCATATCCTCCTGAGTAGGATTAATGCTGTTTGGGCAATTGTCTTTAGTGTCTTCCACCCCATCATCATCAGTGTCTATTTCATTATCTAAGGTGAGCAAAGCTACTTGCTGTTCTGGCAACATTGAATAATTGGTATCCAATGTTTCTGTAGAGGGTCTAATACTCAAATAGGAAGAGATGTCTCCATCAAAATAGGGGTCGTCTACACCAAAAAGAGCTAATGTTTGAGGCACAAACCAGTCTGAAACATCAAAATTCAATTGAGTTTGCAAAAGGAGCACTTCTGTGGGGTCTGAAACTTCGATAATTAAAACTACTTTATCATTTGGGATAGTGGCTAATGCAACTGTAATGGAAGTGTTGTTTTGATCTTCACTTAAAACTTCAGGTTCTGAAATTTCCAGAGCCGCAATATCATCATCTAAATTTTGTAATGTTAAATCTGCTATTTGATCTGCCGTTAAACTAGCATAAAAAGAATCACTTGAACTAGGTGCCCCAGTAATAAATGATACTTCTTGATCACCGTCGATTAGTGGATCATCAACTCCAACAAGATATACTGTATTACTTTCAAAGTTATCCCATCCAGAGGGGGTTATGATTATCTGACTTTGCATCAAAGTCATCTCGTCAGGATGGAGTCCTAAACTAAGAGGAACGGTCACATTTGACGTTGGCTTGGATACTAATTTAAATCCTATTCGGATAGAATCTTGAGCCTCTGAAGTGGCATAGTCATCATCATATACTTTTAAAATTACAGCCGGTGAGTCATTATCTTGATTAATCATTGCCACTGTAGGGAGTTGATCAATAGCTAATGCATTATAATATGAATCAATACTAATGAGTTGAATAATATTGATTGTATAATTTTGAGCACCATCTGCAACGGGAGGATCGTCATCAAGCCCAACAACTACAATTTTTTGTGGAACATTCCAATTGGTTGAGTCAAAAACGACTGATGTCTCTACCGATGCTTCCAAACTATTTGAACTTTCAAAAAATATAGAAACGGGAGCAGTAGGCTTCGTTTTAAGTTGAATTTCAAAAAATCCTTTTTCACCGTCTTCACTTGTTAGTGGATCACGAGGTGTAATAATGACTCCTGCAGCATCATTATCTTCAGTAATTACAGCTAGACTTTGAGCAGAAAGTGACGCAAACAGAGAGTCTGAAGAAGGATTAACAGCAACATTGATAATGCTAATTTGATCTCCGTCAATTTCAAAATCGTCTTCACTGTTTATATAAACGCGTTGAGGTACATTCCAATTAGAGCTCGAGAATGTGATTTGATCATACCCTCCTGCTAATATTGCTTCTGAAGAATCGTTGGCTGTAATAGTGAATCGGACTGTGGATAGAGGAGCTGCATCCAATACAATTGAAAAATAGGCACTATTTCCCTCTTCTAGTAAATTATTTGAAATTGGGGTTAATGAATATCCCGCATTATCATTGTCTAAATTTTGAAAGGCTACATTAGCTACATCAGTATCCTCAAGATCATCATAGGGTGTGTCTAAAGACTGGGGGTTTCCTGTGACTAATATCATTGGGATATCTCCATCTTTCACATTGTCATCTAGCCCAGTGATGATGACCCTATTGAGAGAAGGGTCGTTCCAGTTTGCATTTTCGATAACAAGTAGAGAATTGCTTAAACTAGCTTCTCCTGTAGGACCACTCAAACTTAATGGAAGTGAAACATCTGCCCCTCCCAAAGGCTGTGACAACAAAGTGAATTCAACAATCATGGTATCACCAGATTCGTTAGTTGTTGTGTCTCCTCCCACAACATTAATGACTATCCCAGGAGCGTTATTGTCTTGATTCGTAAAAGGAACGTCTGGTATAGTAGATCCATCAAGCGCATTATAATTAACATCAGTCGAACTCACATTTCCTGTGATCACAAAATAGTTGATTGCCCCATCATGAATAGGGATTGGATCTGGTTGCCCGGTAACAACTATAGTTTGTGGAATATTCCAATTGGCTGGAGTAAAAACAACTTCACTTTGAACAGCCCCTTCAGTAGCATCATTTGAACTTAGCCCTAGTGTAACGGATGCTGTTGGAATTGCTGTTAATTGAATTGAAAAACTTCCCGTATCTCCGTTTTCATCAGTAATATTATCTAGGGGGGTAATGAAAAATCCAACACTATCTTCATCTAAGATAGTGATCGTAATAAGCTCATCCGAAAGAGTGGAATAACAATTTGTTGTTAGTACTCCATCAACAGTCAAACTTGCAGTGAATGTGATGTCCCCATCTATAATAAAATCTTGTTGTGGAGTAATTGAAATATCTTGAGGAGTGTTATAATTTAGAGGAGTAAAGGTTAAATTATTAGGGCTTAAAATGGCTTCTGTCGGATCAGGATTAGATAAATTAAAAACAACATCAGACGTAGGTGTTGAAACCAAACTCAACTGAATGGTTTGGACCGTGCCCGATTCTCCTTCAATTAGATTTAATGCACTCAAGAGGAGGGCTGGTGTACCCACAAACAATTGCGTTGGATTGGAAATTATAGGACATATATAATCTGTACTCCAAACCTTAACACGATATTGCTTTTGATGTAGGCTTAGATCAGTTGGAGTGATGAAAAGCACTTGAGAGGTAGCTCCAGTATAACTGCCACCATTTGATAAATCATTCCAATTTGATCCATCTAATTGCTGCCATTGATAGACAAATGACGAAGAGGTGGGAGTGGTCCCTACGAAAAAAAGTGCTGTTTCACTTATACAAACTGATTGGGCTTGGGGCTGGGCAGTAAAGCTTAATATAGAACCCTGTTGAAGGAAATCATCTACTCCGTTTGAATTGCCATCTGCTGGTCGTGTGTAACCACCTTGCCCAGTAACTCTCCCATTAGCATCTACACTAACAGGATTTACGCCCAAAATTCCATTTGAATCTTCATCCAAAAATCCTGCTTCTCGTGTATCATAACATCCATCATCATCGCTGTCTAAATCATATGCGTCTGCATCTCCCTTCAAATCTGTATCTCTCTGATAATGAGATAATTTTATATTAAAATCTAAACTAGAAATTTGAGTAGTGTTGTTATTGGTATGAATAAATTCTACACTTTCTATTTGTTCGGCATGAAAAGTACTGGGTGTATTGCCAGAGGGTGTTGAATTGTACTTAAATGAAATTTGATTGGCGCTAAATTCAGTTATTCCAGATTCAAAAATACCATCAAAATCAATGTCAATTAGTAATTGATTGTCGGGATTTAGTAGAGTAATTGTTTTACTTGTTGGTAAGCTTTGAAATGAAAAACTTTCATCATCTAATACTGTTCTGGAGGCACCAAGGCTCGGTGATAATTCTACGTTCAGCGGAGATCCAAATGCATACCGTAATATATTTGATGATGCTCCAACAGCAACAGTTGAGGTCAAATTTCCAATCCCGTCTCCACTAAGGCTTGAAGCCCCTGTACTAGTAAAAGTAGTGGAAAATGAATCCCCTTGAGCAGTGCTCGGGTTTAAGGGATCCGATACGTTGATGAGCACCTCCCCCAAAGACTCATAATTATTTAAAATACCGTCATTGTCGATGTCAAGATCTATATTATCATTCACACCGTCGCTATCAAAATCTGGTGGGCAATTAGAAACAGTTACAGGGTCCGATTCATAATATTGAATGGGATTGGACCCGCATTGTGTTTGACCAATTAACTTATACTTTCCTGGAAGAGAAGGCAAAAAGGGGTTATTAGCATTGTTTAATGAAACAAAACCTCCTCCTGATAGAGCATCAAAATACCACGAAAAGCTGTCTAAATTTTGAACACCACTTGCCAAAAGTTGGACATTAGGCAAACAAAAATCCCCTGATACATCGGGTCGATCTAAGTCAACTTGAGGATCGCTATTAAAGCCCGCATAAAATCCTCCAGAGGTTGCCGCTCCATTTATATTAAAATAATTTACATATAGTTCCTTATCTGAAAAAAAGGAAACATCCCCATCCAAGTTAGTTATTTCATAGGCTATATAATTGGCGCCCGTTATAGACCTACTGTCAACATTTACCCCTCCAGCAAGAACACCTGAAATTGAAGCATTTGTATTATCATTGTCAGTAAGGGTTACAGTAGCTCCATTGTTGGTGTAGAGAAATACTTTTCCTGTAAAATTATTTGCATTTCCAACCTCATTTATTTTAGGAATTGTTTCTAACGTTCCTGCGACATTACAAGATAGGGGAGGCACAAAAAAAAGGGCTTGATTAGCAGAGTTTCCTGTTCCTCCGATGCCTTGAAAGGCATAAACGGGTTTTGAAGTAGAAACATATAAAGACTCATCTGTGGTATAGTTAGTTCCTTCAATTAAATGATATTCACCAGCATTTTTTGTGGCAACTGCTGTTGAATTTCCATTAATATAAATAGCTGTATTGTCTTCATGAACAACAATAACAATATTTTCAATATCATCATAACCATCTCCTTTCAAGAATATATACTCTGTGCCTACCCTATCAATAGGCACTATTTGATCTATTCCGTAATCGCGCCCTCCTTGAGTTCCGTTATCAAAGGTGCCATTGGTGGAGCCAACGTTTACCGCAATTTCTTGATCGGAAGATATTAGAGCTCCAACGAGAGCAGCTGGGTAGGAAGTGTTTTCTATGATGTCTGCAGCTAAAACATAAGTTTCCCCTCTATCTAACTTAATGGTTGTCGAGTAATTAGCTGTTAAGGGTCTTTGAGAAAAGTTATACAGGTTTACACCCGCTTGAATATCGGAAAAGGTCACATTTGTATTGTCTTTTGTGGCCATGATTGATATAAAATTCATCATGGTAGAAAGCGAATTAATTGTACCATTGGTGAACATTCCGGTACGAAAAACTTTTCCTAAACCAACAGAACCTTTACTGACAAGTGCCCCTGCTTGAAGTTCGTCAGCACTTCTAATTCTGACTGATACATAGCTTGGCTCTGAAGTTTGAATGATAAAACCCATGTTATTTAAAACAGTGCTAATAGACCCTTTTCGAACATGAAAACGCGAATCCCTACCTCCCGAAATGGCATATTCTACCGGGTTGGTCTTATTCAACGTGCCTGTAATATAATTAGATGTAGGCTCTCCAACGGGTTGAATAGTAAAATTGATATTTGCTGTAGAAGGGGTTGAAATGAATATCGACTGTTCATTAGGATATTCATTTCTATTATCATCACTTGAGGTTATTGGAGGGATATAATGAATGGTACTTAATTGACCCCTTGAGCAAAAAGCAACCAGAAAAAAGACAATAAATGCAACGGTTTTTTTTATCAACTAAATTATTTACTATAAATATAATTACTTTATGAGTATTTAATACCAAAAACCTCATTTTAGCGCTTAGGCTTATTGTCTGAATGTCTTCTTGTTAGGTAAAGCTTTCTAGTAAATCTAAAAATTTATCGTGGTGAGCAAAATAGTAAGAGGCCGCTGTTTTTTTCTTACCAATTTTAATGGTGTTACAAGTCGATGGTAAGTTCAAGAATATATTCTCATCCGTTACGTCATCCCCTGCTGCTAAAATAAAGTCATACCTTTTTGCATTGAAGAGTTCTAAGGCAACTGTACCCTTATTGATATTTGCACTTACCAATTCAATGACTTTATTACCATCTAAAAGAGCCAGTTCGTTAGTTAACATACTGGTTAAAACGGTTTTTAACTCTACTGCTCTAGCATTGCCCAACTCTGGATCAGCCTTTCTGTAATGCCACACCAAAGAATTTTTTTTCTGTTCGATGAAGGTACCTGGGGTGTTATCTGTAAAAGTCTCTAAAATAGGAAGCAGATGTTGCATCCATCCATTGCTGGCTCCTTTTTTTTCTTCCCAAGACATTCCAGGAGTTTTTGACATATGCCCGTGTTCAGCAACTAAAGTGATGTTTAAATGAGCGAAGTGATGGTCCAAAAACTCAGGAGGTCGTCCACTAATAATAACGACATCTGTTCCCTCTTTTTGTGATAACTTGGTAAGTAATAGTAGCACATTTTCTGAAGGGACTGCTTTAAGCGGATTATCGTGAAAACCAATTAAAGTACCATCATAATCCAACAACAATAATTTTCTTTGAGCGGCATCATAGCCCTTTTTCATTTGGTCAGCTACCGATTTTATTACCGGTTGGACTTCATGAGGATAGGCATTGTCTTCTGCCGTATTTAGTGCCTCCATAAAACTGGAAGCCCATTTTTCTATATCATAGCGTTTTATCCGTTTTCTTGAAATTTTATTGCGTTCTTGTTGTTCTTTTAAGGGCATTTCTATGGCTGTTTTGATACTCTTTGCCAATTGGTTGGTGTCAAAAGGATTGACCATTAAGGCTTGAGGAAGCTCCTTCGCCGCCCCTGCCAGTTCACTCAATATAAGTACACCATCATTTTCAATACGCGTAGCTAGATATTCTTTTGCAACCAAATTCATCCCATCTCTAACTGGTGTGATCATAGCCACATCTGCAGCTAAATAAAGATCAATGAGGTTTTCAAAATCCATAGAACGATAATAATACCAGATGGGTGTCCAGTTTACGGTAGCAAATTTTCCATTAATTCGCCCCACCACTTCATCTGTTTCGCGTTTTAGCTTTTTGTATTGCACCACTCTGGCTCTTGAAGGAACCGCTAACATCACTAGGCGAACTTTTTCGTGATAGTCTGGATTTTGATCTAAAAATAATTCAAAGGCACGTAGTCTATTCACCACTCCCTTAGTATAATCCAACCGATCAATAGATAATATTAGCTTGCCTTGGCTTTCTGTTTTGTGTGCCTCAATCTGACGTTTTAATTCTGAACTTTCTGATGATTTAGAAGATAAATTCTTATGCGCGGCAGTTTCAAATTTTTTAAAGTCAATACCCATCGGAAAAGTATTGACTGTTACTTCGCGACCCTTATAAGAAATCACATTGAAATTTACTTCTAAACGTAAAATTCTTTTTACTGAACTAAGAAAGTGACGTTCATAGTCATAGGTGTGAAAACCAATCAAATCAGCTCCTAAGAGACCCTGCAATAAGGCTTCGCGCTCAGGAAAGATCCTAAAAATCTCAAATGAGGGGAAAGGAATATGTAAAAAGAAACCAATGGTCACTTCTGGTTTTACTGCCTTAATCATTTGAGGACAAAGCAATAGTTGGTAATCGTGAATCCAAACTTTGTCACCATCTTCTAAGTTGGCAATAACCGCATCTGCAAATTTTTGATTTACGGCCACATAATGTTCCCACTGAGTAGTATCAAATTGATGATATTCAACAAAATAATGGAATAAGGGCCAGAGACATTTATTCGAGAGTCCAAAATAAAAATTTTCTAATTCTTCCTCATTTAAGTAAACTGCTTTGTAGGAATCTTTCTCCAAAGAAGTGTCAATCTGCTCTCGGCTCTCCTCATCTAGGTTGTCTGAACTGATTCCTGGCCATCCCACCCACAGCGAATCACCCTCTTGATGAAAAGACTTCATACCTGTGGCTAACCCCCCGCTCGTTGGTGTAAAAACCCAAACTTCCTCTTCCTTTTTTGTCTGAACCGGTAAACGGTTAGAAACAATAATATTTTTTCCCATCTGCTTTCAATTTAGGCTTATAGGGTTAATTTAGCCAAAAATATTTATTTCATTGATTTTATGGCTAGCGTTCAAAACTTGAATTACGGAATTATAGGGAATTGTAAGTCTGCAGCCCTTATAAATGAGGATACTTCAATAGATTGGTGCTGTTTGCCTCAATTTGATTCCCCTTCCGTTTTTGCAAAAATTTTAGATCAAGAAAAAGGAGGTGGCTTTTGGGTCACTACCGCAGCTTCATTTTCAAAAAAACAATTTTATCTAAATCAAACTTGTATTCTAGTGACTGCTTTTGAAAATGAGGACGCTTCTTTTGAAATTGTAGATTTTATGCCGCGCTATCAAAATGAAAAAGGGGATTTTCACGCTCCCCCAGAGGTTGTGCGATTGATTAGGGTCATTAAGGGAGCACCTGAAATTTGTCTTCATTATGATCCAAGATTAGAATATGCTCAAGGAGAGACTAAAAATTATCCTAAAGAAAACAGAATAGTTAGTGTAGTCACTGAGCCCAAACACGACAGTTTATATCTCTACACGAATGGCCCAATAGCTAATATTCAACAAAGCGAAACCTTTTCTCTAACGCATGATCTTTTTTTCACTATCTCTTACAATGAAAAACTAAATGCACCCAACCTAGCACAGAGTCTTTTAGATTTAGAACGCACCAAAGTGTATTGGTTAAATTGGTGTGATAAAACACCCCATTTCAACGATTACAATGAGGCCATTCAGCGCAGCGCTATGACGCTCAAGCTAATGTCTTATGATAAAACAGGAGCTGTACTGGCTGCTGTAACTACATCACTCCCTGAAACTATAGGTGAAGTGCGTAACTGGGACTATCGTTTTTGTTGGATAAGAGATGCTTCTATGGTGATTCGGGTGATCTCTAAATTGGGGCACAAGCGTATCGTCAAAAACTTTATCAATTATATCGTTGAGCTGATTCCAGACAAGGATGAAAAGTTGCAGATTATGTACGGTATAAGTGGTGAGAAAATCCTCACCGAAGAAATTTTGGATCATCTTGCGGGCTACGAAAATTCAAAACCGGTGCGCATTGGTAATGCTGCCTACTCTCAAAAACAAAATGATATTTACGGTATTCTTATGGATGCTATTCATGCTGAGATGGAGCAATTTCCATCAGATTTTGATCGTGCAGAAGAAATTTGGTCTTTAGTGAAAAGTATTGTGTGGGTAGTTAGAACACATTGGCAAGAGCCCGATAAAGGCATTTGGGAATTCCGATCAGAAGACCGTCATTTTACCTTTTCTAAACTGTTATGCTGGGTGGCTGTAGATCGAGCCATAAAAATTGCAAAACTTTTAGCTAAAAATGAAATTGCCCACAAATGGCTAACCCTGTCAGAACAAATTCGCGATGACATTCACAGACACGCATGGAATGAAGAGGTCCAAGCCTATACACAAGCCTATGGAACTAAAAATCTAGATGCTTCTGTTTTGTTGATGGAACAATACGGATTCGTTTCGCCTAGCGATGACCGTTTTATTAAAACAGTACGAGCGATTGAAAAAGAATTGTCTTTTGAAGGACTACTCTATCGCTATAAAAATGAAGACGACTTTGGTTTGCCCTCTTCGTCCTTTACTGTTTGTACCTTTTGGTTTATTCGATGTTTGATTAAAATTGGAGAGCATAAAAAAGCGAAAAAATACTTTGAACAATTGTTAGGTTATAGCAATCATTTAGGCTTATTCAGCGAAGATTTAGATTTTAAATCCAAAAGGATGCTGGGCAATTTTCCACAAGCTTATTCTCATTTAGCGCTTATTGACGTCGCGCTAGAATTCAATGCACTAAAAGAACACGTTTAAAATAAATTTTTTTATCACTCAATAGCGAGCCTATGAAAATGGACTAATTATAGTTCAAAAACAAATCTAAGGGTACCTACCCAAGCACTCTTGCTATTGGGCACTCCACTGGGGTTGAAGATGAATTGCAAATTGGGTTGCACTGAAAAAAAATTTCCCATAGAACGGGTATAAGTCAATTCTAAAATATCTTCGTTAGACTGAGCGTTAGGTCCCAACTCCCGTCGAAAAGCATCAGTCAAAGAGGCAGAAGCATAAGCTACGCCAAAACGCTCTTGTTTTTCTGGTGCCCGAAGCCCTTCGCAAATCAAACCTACACCCCAATAAGAAGTGAGTGTCTGAGCTGCTTTTTGTGCTGCTCCTAGTTGAAGGAAAGCAGCCCATTGGGCAGGGTTTTCTTCCTCAAATGAAAGGGTCTGGTCTGCAATGAAATAAATCCCTCCTGGTTTTTGGCTTTCTACGATTAGGTTTTTTGCAGTATGTTTCCAAAATCCAACTTTGTAGGTTCCAAAAATTTCATTTTCTTTTTGGGGTTGAAAGTGCAACTCCGAAACCCAAAATATGCCCTCCCCTTTGTCAAATTTATAGGATAGTGAATTCAGGTTTTCTTTTTGAGTTCCAGGGTATCCTTTATAAACTCCTGATGAAAACGACCAGTTTTGAGTCAAAGACCACTGCCCCCATACGGACAAGGTAGTGACAGGAAAAATTGATAGGGGCACATTTGAGGAAACATCTGGTTGAATACCAAAGGAATTATGAATAAATAACAAGGCCAAATCACTAGTGATAAAGTCTGCACTTAAATCATTTTGCCCCAAAGAGATAGATCCTTTTTTGAATTCATGTCGATAGCCATACTGATAGATGCGAAGGGTAGAGAACGCTTCTATGTTATTGACTCCTTGTAAATCTCCAACCAATGCTGAAACAGATTCACCGTGCGTATGTAGAGCATGTAAAAAAAAGGTGCCTCCCTTCCACAATGATAGTGCTTCAGAATGCAATTCAAATTCCCCTTCAACCATTCCTATATAAAGATTTCCTTTATTTAATCCCCCACTGAAGTTACGTGCAAAGTCACCCGTGTATCGTAAATCAAAATGCAGTTGCTTTTGTTGTGACTGAGACAAAAAACTGAACAATAGTATCACAAAAAAACACTTTCTAATCACACCTCAAAAACTAAAAAATATAGGGTATAAAGATAAATTGCTTTATGGTAATCACTTAAAATAGGTTGAAAATCTTCCTCCAAAAATGATTACATTAGGTGTAAAACCATAAAAATGAAAAAAATACAATTGGGAATTTCAGGGATGGGTCGCATAGGTAAAATTCATACTCAAAATGTTCAAAGAAATAGTGCCCCTGTGGGTATCAAGGCAGCCTATCATACCAATCCTAACACGAAAGCCTGGGCCCAATTACAGGGGGTTACACATTTTTATGACCACTATAAAGAACTCATTGAAGATCCAGCTATTGATGCCATAATCATTGCCTCTCCAACTGCTGTTCATGCAGAACAGATTATTCTTGCCGCAAAAGCTGGAAAAGCAATTTTTGCTGAAAAACCTATTGATTTAAATCGAGAGAAAGTGGATGAAGTTGTGCGCGTCTTAGAAGAGACAAAAGTTCCTTTTTTTCTTGCCTTCAACCGCCGCTTTGACCCAAGTGTAGAAGATATAAAAAACACTATCGTAGAAGGTAAGATTGGCACACCCGAAATCATAAAAGTGATTAGTAGAGACCCCGCTCCTCCACCACTGGCATATATACCCACCTCAGGGGGGTTGTTTTTAGATATGGCGATTCATGATTTTGATATGGCCTGTCATTTAATGAATCAAGAAGTGGTTCAGGTGTATAGCACAGGTACCGTTTTTGGTGACTCAGAAATAAAGAAACTGGGTGATATTGATACGGCTATGACCACCCTAACTTTTGCAAATGGTGCTATCGCTGTTATTGATAATAGTAGGCACGCTGCCTATGGTTATGACCAACGCATAGAAGTTTTTGGGAGCAAAGGCTTATGTGGCATGGATAACCAGCGTATCAATCAATCCTATACTGCTGATGCTACTGGAAAACACAAGGCAATCCCACCATCCTTTTTTATTGAACGGTATGAAGCCTCCTACCAAAGAGAAATGGACCTTTTCTTAGACTGTATATTGCAAAATAAACCGCAACCTGTGGGAGCCATTGATGGGCTTAGAGCGCTCAATATTGCCTTGGCAGCCCAGCAATCAGTGAAGGAAAATAGGGTTGTTTCACTTTAATTCAAGTTTTATATTTTTAACAAATGTTTACAGCTCTTTCTTTTATTGCATATACTGCTTTTGTTGCATTTTATTCTTGGTTTAAACTTCGAAAACACAATCTCAATTCTCAAGACGGCTATTTTTTAGGAGGCAGAAGTCTAACTGGTGTTGTCATTGCAGGCTCTATGCTGCTCACCAATATTTCAACAGAACACCTCATTGGGTTGAACGGTTCATCCTATAAAAATGGCTTCATCATCATTGCGTGGGAAGTCACTTCTGCTCTTGCATTGGTTGCAGCGGCCATTTATTTTATTCCAAAATATTTAAAAATGGGGCTCACAACAATTCCTCAATATTTAGAAAGTCGTTTCGATAAAACAACACGCACCCTTGTCGCTCTTTTTTTAATGATTTCTTTTGTAATCACTCTCCTTCCAATTGTGCTTTATACCGGTGCCATTAATTTAGAAAGTATTTTTAATGTTTCAGAAGTGCTAAATGTACCCAAAGAAACAGGAATGTTGCTTACCATCATTTGCATTGGCTGCCTTGGGTCTATTTATGCTATTTTTGGTGGGCTAAAGGCCGTTGCGGTTTCAGACACCCTAAATGGATATGGATTACTATTAGGGGGACTTGCTGTTCCAATTATAGCACTAGTTGCTATAGGCGATGGTAACCCACTACACGGTCTTTCAAAAGTATATCATCACGCTCCAGAAAAATTCAATGTTATTGGAGCCAAAGATTCTGTACTCCCCTTTGAAGTGTTGTTCACAGGAATGATTATCAACCAACTTTATTTTTGGAGCATGAATCAAACAATTATTCAACGGGCCTTAGGAGCTAAAAACTTGGCTGAAGCACAAAAAGGTTTACTTTTTACGGGTGTCTTAAAAATTCTAATTCCTTTAGTAATCATTCTACCGGGCGTGATAGGTTTTTATTATTTTGGCGATAGCCTCTATAAAAATCAAGATTTGATTTATCCAGAACTCCTTAAAAAGGTCTTCCCAGTTGGCCTTTTAGGTGTTTTTGCAGCCATAGTGATGGGTGCCATTTTGAGCACATTTAATAGTGTCTTAAACAGTGCCTCTACTATATTTAGTTTAGACCTTTACAAACAACATATAGCCCCTCATTCAAGCGATCAAAAACTAGTGAAAATCGGACGTATTTCTGCGGCTGTCCTGGCGGTTTTTTCCATTTTAATGGCACCCCTTGTTGCACAAGCCCCTGATGGACTCTATCAACTATTACAACAATTGAACGGCATCTTTTTTATTCCTATAGCCTCCATATTGATTGCTGGTTTTTTCTTGCCGCGTATTTCTGCCCTAGGGGCGAAAGCAGCGCTTTTTGTGGGTCTCGCTTTTTATTTGCTCACTACTTTTGTTTTTGATACTGGACTCCATTTTGTTCATCTTTGGGGAATAGAATTTGTGTTGAACATGTTGGTCATGTTTAGTGTTTCTCATTTTTTCCCTCCCCAAACAAATGCCACAGCAACGCTCACCTCTTCCCTCGATCTGGCCCCATGGAAACACACCAAATTACTCTCTGCCTCACTTTGCGTAATCACTGTTCTTATTTATGTCTTTCTTGGAATACAATAGCATTGTATTGGTTTAGGTGTATATTTTTTAGCAGGTTTAAAAAAACCCCTCCTAAGAGGGGGTTAAATTAGCTAGGTTAACCACCTTTAGCTCTATAGAGTAGCTTAGAGATTACTTAAACAATAGGGAGGAGTAGTTCTTATTTTTTTATTTATTTTTGCTTAACCCTAATTTGTTACCTATAATAATTAACGCCCCAAACTTCAAAAACCAACTTTTTTTTCCTGTTTTTAAAAAGCTATTTTTTTTAAAGCTGCTTTTTATATTGTTATTTTCTTGTCAAAAAGAAGATACTAGGCAAGCTGTAGAAAAAAATACAGGATTTCTAAAAGCGGGTTTTTTTAAAGGTGATCTAACAAAAGGTATGTTTTATGAGCACTTAAGGGCCGAAGATGGAGGTATATCAGACGTCTCTTCCGCTATCCTTTTGTTTGCTCCAGAGTATACAATTGATATAGATTGCTTTGCTTGTTCGCTTCAACCCTCCGGAGAAAAGGAAGAAATAGTTGAGTGTCCCAGTTGCAACGATTTCCCAGGTGGTGGCATTCAAGTTATTATTATAACAGATCAAACACCTTTATCTACCAAAAATTTTGCCCTTATACCAAACCAAAACTTAATCAGTTTCTATGCAGGATATGGTTTAATTATGGAAGATGGCAGTCTTGGAGATTTGCATAATGATAATGGAGACTCTTTTGCTCCCCATGTAACCATGGGCCAACTTATTTTAAAAAGAGAATCAGATAATTTTTTTGAAATAAACTTGGTGGGTACGGACGTTGACGGCAGAGACATTGAGGTGTACTACAAAGGAAAGCTTGAGGAAATTATACCTCTATAGTTATGCGCGTAAAAAATATCGTTTTATGGTTAGTTTTTTTACCATTAAGTACTTTAGCTGGATTTGCTGGACGTTTGTTTGGTTTAGTTTTAGAGTCAATTCGAATTTACTTTGGCGGACACGAAGGGTATTGGTCTGAACTTGTTCCGGTATTTACAAGTGTTTTATTTTTTTCCGCCACTTGTATTAGACTATTGCCAAAATGGAAAAAAGGGATAACTCTCACGCTAGTATTAGTGTATTTTACATTGCTTTTTTATTTAGTATCTACCTTAGATAAAGTCCCTTCTTATTTTTTTGACACAAGATTCCCGTTAAAGTATTTTTATTATGGCAATTCAGGAATATTAATTTTTATGATTATATATATTTTATTCCGAGACAAAAAAGGTAAAAGCTATCTATCAGATTGATTTATCTATAATTATTATGTTGCAATATATTAACCCCAAATAACCTACTTATGAGAAAATTAATTTTACTCGCTATCATAATTCCTTTTGCTTCTTTTGGTCAAATCAATGTCGTTGAGAACAAGCCTAAAGAAATAATCGGGAAAATAGCTCCCCTTGGGGACGTGCTTATTGAATGCTCAAAAACAGGAAATACATATACTTTTATTTACAGGGATATTAAATTTACCTCTTTAACCGATTATGAGTCTTTCAGTTTTCGTGATATTGATAATGCTTTTGAATCCCTCTACAGCTTAATTATTAAAGGTTTAAAAGAAAAAAGAACTGATACTGTAACGATTGAACTTCCAGAAGGAGAGGGGGTTATTTTTTTGAATTTTATAAAGTCCTTTGGAGTTGCAAGTCTTCAGATTGCGCACGCCCCATATAAAGAACATAATATCATCAAGTATTCTACATATTTATCAAAAAACAAAGTAAAAAAACTTTTTGGCAAGATCTAACCCATCTTCTTAATGATTCGATAAATTGTTTTTTCATCCGTTTTGGTGATAATGGAGGTATTGGTAATGGCCTGACTGTCTTTGTCTTCATTGGCCTTTTCCCTGAGGTAGGTCTCCTAAATCATTTTGTGACCCACTAAAGTAATGGACATCCTTAAAGAAAATTAATAGTGCTTCAGATATTGAATTTTTAAATAAACTGATTTAAAAAAAGTATAGTCAAAATACCACTCACTCCAATGGATGTTTCCATCACAGTCCAAGTGGAGAGGGTATCTTTGATGGAAAGGTTGAAATATTCTTTAAACAGCCAAAAACCCGCATCATTCACATGAGAAAGCATCAGACTGCCAGACCCAATGGCTAGTACCATCAGTTGAGGATTAGCCAGCCCGTTTTCTACCAACGGCAATACGATGCTAGCAGCGGTGAGACCGGCCACGGTTGCTGAACCAACAGCCACACGAATGAGGCCCGCTGTGAGCCAACCTATTAAAAGTGGAGAAAGGGCACTCACTTGGAGAAGGGTGCCTAGAGATTCGCTCACGCCGCTATCAATCAAAATTTGTTTGAGACCACCAGCACCGGCAATAATTAAAAGTACGGAGGTTATTCCAGTGAGCGATTCATTAAAGGATTGCATGGTAGCTTTCATTGTTTGACCACGCAAAAGACCTAGGCTAAAAATACTCACCAAAACAGCAATTAAAAGGGCAATGACAGGATTTCCTAAAAAAGTAATGGGCCCATAAAGTGGATGGTTTTCCGCTATGATTTCTTTACATAGAGTAGCGCCTCCAATTAATACAACAGGCAGCAGGGCGGTTAAAATGCTATTCCACAAACTAGGAAGCTCATCTTTTTGAAAATGGGTTGTCGATAAAAACTCTTTTAAAGGTTTGGCTTCCACTTTTTTGAGATATCGCCCCAACAAGGGCCCCGAAATTAATATCGCCGGTATAGCAACCACTAACCCATACAATAAGGTGAGTCCAATGTCCGCTCCAAATAAAACGGCAATAGCTGAGGGGGCTGGGTGTGGGGGCAGAAACCCGTGTGTGACCGATAAGGCGGCTAACATGGGAAGACCAATGGACATTAGAGAAAGGCCTGTGCTTCTTGCTATAGTAAACACCAAAGGTACCAAAATGACAAATCCTACTGAATAGAAAAGAGTAATTCCTACAATAAAACCAGTGAGCATTACTGCCCATTGGGTATTTTTAATGCCAAATACAGCAAACAGAGAGTCTGAAATTTGTTGTGCAGCACCGCTGTTGGCCACTTGCTTTCCCAACATGGCGCCAAGAGCTAAAATCAAAACCAAAAAACCAAGGGTGTTTCCTATCCCGTCTTGAAGAGATTCAATGACTGCAGTAAATTGCATTCCCTGAGCTAGGCCCACACCAATTGAAACGATAATAAAGGATAGAAAGGCGTGTAATCGAAAAACAATAACTAGAATAAATAAAGATAAAATCCCTAAACAAATAGTCCCTAATGCCATACGCTATTGTTCAATTTTGATTGTTTAGTTGCAAAAGATACAAAACTTCACTGAACAGGGTTTTAATCAGGTTTTTTTAGCAGCTCCTATTAGTAAAAAGGCATAATTAATTTTCGTTTATAACTTGAAATCTATAATTATTTTATTACATCGTTTAGACAAGTAGGCAATGCCTTTCGGGGCAACTAATTTTTATATTATCTCGATACAATATGCCTCACAAAACCAACTAGGCTTTTAAGATTGCAGTAATGTTTTTTTTCTTATTCACCTCTACCTTAGCAAATGGGTATTAGCTAAAAAAAGCGTATCCCTAAAATGTGTTTCTAATGTTATTTTTCCTTAAATTGTAGTAAATTAACCTAACACAAAAAGCCATGAAAAACAAGTCTTTATTTTTACTTTTTTTGTTTTTCTCCGCTTGTCTTTTTGCCCAAAGAGGTCAAACAGGAGACAAAACTTTTGCCTACCGATTTCCCCCAGATGTAGTGAATGAAAACTCAAATGCCACCCTGATGGTAATTAACACTGTTGATCATGATATCATTGTGTGTATCAGAGATCAAAACAAAAAATATATTTCGCATATCTACATCAGAAACAATGAAAGATATTTATTTAAAAATCTTCCCATTGATCGGATTTATGTACAGTATAAATCCAAGGAGTTTTTTTATGAAGACAAACAGAAAACAGTCATTAACTTCGGAGAAAAACACACCTTCACATTTTTCTATGATGCCTCTGTAGAAGGCAATTTTATCGTAATTTCTGAAGAGGAATTTTTTAGCCCTTGATATAATTGACAACACCTCGTTTATCAATTTTTGCTTAAGTTTAGCAAATTAATATCATCTATCGTGTTTCGTTTCAATCTTTGGATTTTAGTTCTAAATTGTTGTTTCCTTTTTTATTCGTGTGCCCCTCAAAGTTTTTTATCGATGGGGCCATTATTTACAGATCATATGGTTTTACAGCAAAACGCTGTAGTACCTCTATGGGGCACTGGCCCAATTGGGACAAAAATTGAGGTTGTTAGTTCTTGGGGACAAAAAACCAACGCTGAGGTAGATAGAGAGGGCCATTGGGAAGCAACACTTGAAACCCCATCTTATGGAGGCCCCTATGAGCTAGAAATTATTTCAGGCTCCCAACAAGTAACCATTAGAGATGTAATGATTGGAGAAGTGTGGCTCGCCTCGGGTCAATCTAACATGGAATGGACCCTTGACAATAGAATTCTCAATCAAAAAGAGGAAATAGCAACTGCTAATTTCAATTCTATCCGAATGTTTTCTGTGCCTAGAGACTTGAAAGGGCAAGAAATAAAAACCACACAATGGCAAATCGCGCAAAGTGAAACCATTGGAAATTTTTCCGCTGTAGGCTATTTTTTTGCTCGTGAGATTTTTCAAAAAATAAATGTACCAATAGGTATTATCAATAGTAGCTGGGGCGGCACTCGAGTGGAGGCCTGGATGCGCTTGAAAGAATTAGCTAAACACGATATGACCAAAGAACAAGCTGAGGAAATAGTAGCAACGGGTGGGTATGATGATTTAAATCAAATTAAAAAAAAGTTTAATGATTCGATTCGACTAAATAATGAACGTTTTTTAAATAAAACCGCCCAAATAGCACCCAAAATAGGGGATAGTTTGGGGTTGCTTCAACTTGATATGGAAGATCATTCTTATTCTCAAATGAACCTAAACACTGATGATTGGACAGGGATCCAACTAAAAAATATCAATGATATTGAAAGTAGTGAAATGATTTTGGATTTCGAATTCCTTTTTATGGACAATAAATGGGCAGAAGATGGGATGGTGTGGTATAGAAAAAAATTTGACTTTAAGACCCAAAATGATGGCTCTTACGAACTTGTTTTTGAAGGGGGTGTAGATGATTGGAATCTAACCTTTCTTAATGGGGTTTTGATTGGCCAATCTTGGACCTGTTGCAGCCAAGTGAGATACACTGTCCCACAAGAGGTGTTGCGTGAGGGCGAAAACACCCTTGCTATTAGAGTAATAGATACGGGTGGTTTGGGTGGATTTAGAGGAAATATTTTTATAGAAAATGAAGGCAAAAAATATTATTTAGAAGAAGGCACTTGGCATTTTAAACACCAAGCGCTATATCTGAATGGTTATCTCTATCCACATAGTTATTCTAACGCAGAGTTTTTACGAAATGAAAGTAAGTTAGACAGTGTTCTTCACAAGGGGTTCCCTTTCAATGAAAATAACGCTTTAGGAATTTTAAATGCAAATATGATTCAGCCCTTATTGCCCTACAAAATTAAAGGCGCATTATGGTATCAAGGAGAATCTAATGTTGGGAATCATCAAGAATATCAAGAATTATTTTCAAGTATGATCTTTGACTGGCGAAGACAATGGAATGCTGAACTCCCTTTTTATTATGTTCAAATTGCTCCCTTTAAATACACTTCTCGAGACTCTTCCCAAGCGCTTCGTGAGGCCCAAAGAAAAAGTTTGGCGGTTCCAAAAACAGGAATGGTTGTCACTTTGGATATTGGAGAAAAGAACGATATTCACCCAGCTAACAAACAAGATGTAGGAAAACGTTTGGCTCTTCACGCCCTTAAGAATGAATATGGTTTTACCTCTATTGTGCCTAGCGGGCCAATTTATAAAGGACACGAAATCAAAAACAATAGCATGTATCTCTTTTTTGATTATGCAGAAAATGGACTTGTTCAAAAAGGAGCCCTCAAAGGTTTTGAAATTGCCGATGAAAACAGCAATTTTCTTCCTGGCCAAGCAAGAATTGAAAATGACTATATTGTAGTCTCACATCTTGATATCAAAAACCCAAAATATGTGCGCTATGGCTGGAAAAATTATTTTGATGCCACACTATTTAACCAAGAGGGGCTACCTGCTTCCTCATTTATAACAGATTAGATATGAATTATAAAATGCTACCTCTTCTTATTCTTTTACTTCACTTAGGATGTAAACAAAATCACTCTACAGCGTCTGCAGATTGGATCATTCTTTTTGACGGCAGCTCAACTGAAGGCTGGCGCGCCTATAATGGTGAGTATCTACCCGAGGGATGGGGAATCAAAGACAATACTCTCACCTTTATCTCAGAAAAAAAAGCAGAAAACGAATACAATCTCAAAGAAAACAAAGACCTCATCTACGGAGCACAAGAGTTTGATAATTTTGAATTGTATTTGGAGTGGAAAATTCCGCCTGGAGGAAATAGTGGTATTTTCTATCATGTAAAAGAAGGTTATGAAGTTATTTCAGAAATTTCGCCCGAGTATCAAATTATTGATGATGAAAATTATATTAAATATGATGATCTAACGGAATATAATCTGAGTTTGGGATATACTGAAAACCCTAATGAGTTAAAGCCCCTCCAACAAACCGCTGCAGACTATGCTATGCATACTGCAGATCCTGCACAAAAAATTTTATATCCAACAGGAAATTGGAACAGTTCAAAAATTATCTTTACCCCAGAGAAAGCAGAACACTGGCTCAATGGAAAAAAAGTTCTTGAATTTGAGCCCTGGTCTGAAGATTGGTATGCCAAAAAAAATGCAGGCAAATGGAAACTTTCTCCAGATTATGGAAAATTCAAAACCGGTTATATTGGCCTTCAAGACCACACTAGTTCAATCGCTTTTAGAAACATTAAAATCAAAAAATTATGACCATTCTAAAAAAAATAATGCTGTTAGGTGTAGGGCTAATTGTGCTCTCTTGTCAACAAACAAAAAAAGCAACCTTTTTAATTTTACCTACCCCCCAGCAAAGCACAGTTGGAGAGCAATTCTCTTCTATTGCCCCAGAAAATTTGGTTATGGCCTATAGCCCAACAAAGGATGCCCTCCCAAAACTTTTTGATTTTACAAAAACACTTCAAGAAACTGAAAACGAATCGCAAGCACAAGTTTCATTTCAGATCAACAAAGGGCTAGATTTGCCTGAACAAGGGTATTTTTTAGACATCACTGATCAGCGAATCATTATTGAAGCTAAAGATGATGCCGGACTATTCTATGGGTTTGTTACCTTAGATCAAATTGCTGAAGATGCTTCCCTTCAAGGAGTCAATCTCCCTATTGCTCAAATAAAAGATTATCCAGAGCTTTCCTACAGAAGCATTCATTGGGATGTGAAACACCATCTAGACAAAGAAACTTACTATTATGATCTAATCGATAATATGGCGCGCCAGAAAATCAATGGCGTCATTTTAGAAATTGAGGATAAATTGAAATATCAAACTCATCCAGAAATTGGCTCCGCTGACGCCTTTAGCTCCAGCCAATGGTTGGCCATTAGTGAGTATGCTATGGAGAGACATATTAGCATTAGCCCCTTAGTGCAAGGATTGGGTCATGCTTCTTTTATTTTAAAGCATCCTACCTATTTTGAATTGAGGGATAATCCTCAAAGTGATTGGGCCTTCAACCCCCTAAATCAGAAAACCTATGAAGTTCAATTTGACCTTTACGACGAGGCCCTTGCCATAACTCCTCATGGCAAATATCTACACGTTGGAGGCGATGAAGTAAAAACTACAGGTAGAAATAGCGGTCAGTCTGCATTAGAGTTACAACTTTATTGGCTCAATAAAGTAGCTAAGTATGCACAACAACAAAATCGGATTCCCATTTTTTGGGATGACATGCCTCTAAAAGAAGCAGCTCTAATGGATCCCATTTACAACACTTCAATTTCAAATGCTGAAGTAGATTCAATATGGAATGCCAATGAACCCAAGTTGAATGCTTTTTTAGATAAATTTCCAAAAAACTGTATTTACATGAGGTGGAATTATCATACGCCTCAAACCTATGGCAATCAAAAAGCCATGGAATGGTTCATAAAGAACGACCTGCAAGTGATGGGAGCAACAGCAGGCCAAACCCGTTGGACACTGATGCCCCTAAGAGAAAGTAATATTGATAATATTAAAACTTTTGCCATCAATTCTATCAAAGGAAATTTATCGGGATTGCTATTGACCTTGTGGGATGATGATTCTCCTCACTTTGAACTTTACAAGAGAGGAATTGGTGCTTTTGCCGAATATACCTGGGCAGGTGATAAAAGCACAAAAGAGGAATATAAAAGTTTGTTTAGACACCGCACTTTTGGACCACAATGGAAAAACGAAAACTTTGCGTTTATCGATTCCCTTGAAGCACCCGTTGGAGCGTGGGTCAATGCACTAGTGGTCGATAAAAGTCATCGCAATAGTTTAAAGAAAAATAACAACGCCAAAGAACAATTGCTTATTACGCTTCCAAATGCCAATCAAAAGGGTGAATGGGCAGAACGATATGCTGCAAGGCTTTCAAACGCAAAGAAACACTATGAACAAACAAGCACAAATGCCAAAAAAATGGAAATGTTGATCGAGGGAGGAGCAAAAAATGAGTTTATGATTGAAGTGTATCAACAGGTTTTGAAGCTCACTCATTTTTCATTTGAAACGCTTTTGCTCTTGGAGCAATATGACAAGGCCACCTCAGAAAAAGAAGTTCAAGAAGCGATGGAAAATATCATGAAACAACGCACCAAATTTAATCTTCTTCGCAATGAGTTGGAAGCAGTATATGGCCAAACACGAATACTCAATAAACCAGAAAATTATATCTTAGATCAAGATCACCACCGTCATCCAGCCAATCAAACTATAAATTTTGACTGGCAATTTTATTCAGAGTTACTCTTTTTAGATAAAATTGAAGAGCATTTTAAAAACCAATCCCCATTCAATGAAGGACAATCAAAAACAAAATTGGAACTTCAGTAAAAACTATTAATCTTATGGTATTTCCCGCTTTCAAAAATTCTTACCAATCGTTTTTTACACCTTTTTTTACTTTTATTTTTTGCATGATACTTTCAAGCATAGGTGCACAAAGTGAAGGTGGTGATGAGAAAAAAGACTCTACAGAGAAAAAAGGCCTGCCCCTTAAAGCTGAAAGAAAGATTGAAATAGAAACCAACAAAGGCACTTGGATGTCTCTAGACGTAAGCCCCGACGGCAAAAAAATTGCTTTTGACTTATTGGGAGATATTTATGAGATGCCGATGAGCGGTGGTAAAGCAACCCGAATCACTCAAGGTTTGTCCTTTGATTCGCATCCAAAATATGCCCCAGATGGTCAGTCACTATTGTTTCTTTCCGACCGCAGCGGTGGAAATAATGTTTGGTATATCGATCGAGAAAACGAAGACACAATTCAAGTTACAAAAGGAGATATTTCAAAAATGCAATCCGCACAATGGTCTCCAGATGGTGACTATATTGTGGTGAGTCAAGGTACTCGAAATTTAAAGCTCCATCTTTATCACAAAGAGGGTGGCAAAGGAAAACAGCTCTTCAGCGAGCCAGAAAATCTAAAAGCTGTTGAGCCTGATTTTAGTGCCGATGGGCGCTACATTTGGTATGCCAAAAGAAATAATGCATGGCAATATAATGCGCAATTACCGCAATATCAATTAGCTGTTTATGACCGAGAAGATGGTAGCTCAACAACCATGACCTCCCGTTATGGGTCTGCCTTTACTCCAACACTTTCTCCAGATAGTAATTGGTTGGTGTATGGAACACGCTACAATGATAAAACAGGACTTTTAGCACGAAACTTAACTACACAAGATGAGAAATGGTTAGCCTACCCAGTGCAAAGAGATGAACAAGAGTCCATTGCTCCTTTAGGTGTTTTGCCAGCCATGTCCTTCACTCCTGATAGTAAATTTGTTGTGGCCAGTTATGGTGGAGAAATGTATCGAATTCCCATTGATGGTGGCCCTGCACTTCCAATTCCATTCAACATAAAAGAAACACTTGTTTTAGGACCTCAGCTGAAGTTTAATTATCCTATAGAAGACAGTCCCACTTTTGATGTAACTCAGATTCGCGATTCTAAGATTTCTCCAGATGGCACAACGTTGGCCTTCACAGCTTTAGACCGATTATATGTCATAGATTTAAAAACAAAAACACCTCAAAGGCTCACCACTTTCGACCATGTTGAGGCTCATCCAACATGGAGTCCTGACAGCAAGGAAATAGCTTTTGTCACTTGGGATGAAAATGCGGGAGGACATCTTTATAAAGTGCGCTCTGATGGAAAGGGAAAACCCACTAAATTAACATCAAAAGCTGCGGTATACTCTTTTCCCGCATGGCATAGCTCTCAACGAATTGTTTTTTTTGAAGGCGCTCGCCAACAGTTTCAAAACGCAACAGGTCCTAGACCTTTTATGAGTAAAACTAAACTGGTTTGGGTAGATGCAATGAAGGGAGGATCCTCAGAATTTATTTGCAAAGCCGATGAATTATCACAACCCCATTTTATTGATAGAGATGATCGTATATACTTAAATCATTCTAAAAAGGGGCTTGTTTCCATTCGCTGGGATGGGACAGACCTAAAAGAATACATTAAAGTAGAGGGTATTACTGTGTATGGTTTTGCCTACAACGAACACCACTTATTGTCTGATGTCCCAACAGCTGCAGAAAAAAAGCCTTCAAAAGCGAGTATCATTCTAAGAGCCCCTAAAGGGCCGTATGCTTTGGCTCAAATCAATAATGATATTTATATAGTTACAGTCCCTTTTATTGGTGCAGAAGCTACACTCATCAATGTGAGTGACCCTGAGGCAGCAGCATTTCCCTCAAAAAAATTAACTGAAATTGGTGGACAGTTTCCCAGTTGGAGCCATGATGGCAAGACGGTTTACTGGTCCATAGGCAATGCTTTTTTTGCTTATAACATTCCAGCAGCAATGGCACTCGAAAAAGCGGCTGAGAAAGAAGAAAAAGAAAAGGAGGGAGAAGAGGAAGATTCATCAGCCTACGAACCTAAAGAAATTAGAGTACGAGTAGCTGAAAATAGAGATATTCCAAAGGGTAGTTATTTATTAACCAATGCCACGCTAATCACTATGGAAGGGAATGAAATTATTCAAAATGGAGGAGTGTGGGTTGAAAACAATAGAATCAAACAAGTTGGTTCTGTAGATTCAATGTCTGTTCCCAAAAGCGTTTATCGTATTGATGTCAGTGGGAAATATATTCTTCCTGGCTTTGTCGATACGCATGCTCACATGTGGCCGGCTTGGGATCTTCATAAAAATGAAAATTGGATGTATGCCGCCAACCTAGCCTATGGAGTAACCACAACTCGAGACCCACAAACCGGAACAACAGATGTACTCACGTATGCTGATCGTGTAAAGTCTGGGGCATTGATAGGTCCTAGAATTTATTCTACTGGGCCTGGTGTTGGCTTTTGGGGATATAATATCAAAAGTTTAGAGCATGCCCGGGATGTCTTGAGACAATATTCTGAATATTATAATACCAAGACGATTAAAATGTATTTAACAGGAAATCGAAAGCACCGCCAATGGATCATTCAAGCCGCAAAAGAACAAAAGTTGATGCCTACCACAGAAGGAGGTCTTGATTTTAAATTGAATCTCACTCAGATTTTAGATGGTTATCCAGGCCATGAACATAGTTTTCCTATTTATCCTCTTTATACTGATTTTATTTCTTTTGTGGCTCAATCTAAAACTGCTTACACCCCAACACTCCTCGTATCCTATGGAGGGCCCTGGGCGGAGAATTATTTTTATGCAACAGAAAATGTGCAAAATGATCCAAAGCTCAATCGATTTACTCCCAAATCTGAACTAGATGCCAAATCAAGAAGACGTAATGCGGGATGGTTTATGAAAGAAGAATATGTTTTTGAAGATCATGCTGTTTTTGTGAATGAGCTTGTAAAAGCAGGTGGCATTGCAGGGGTGGGTTCTCATGGCCAACTACAAGGACTTGGCTACCATTGGGAATTGTGGAGCATGCAATCTGGAGGTATTTCTACCCATGATGCGTTGAAAGTAGCAACCTTACTCGGATCAGAAGCCATTGGGTTAGCAAAAGATTTAGGAAGTATAAAAAAGGGTAAGTTGGCAGATTTAATCATTTTGAACAAAAACCCTCTTGACGATATTAGAAATACAAATAGCCTTTATTATGTGATAAAAAACGGTAGGGTTTACGACGCCGAAACCTTAGATGAAGTATACCCCAATCCTAAAAAATTTGGAAAAAAATCTTGGCAAGAGAGCGTTCCTATCAACCTCCCTGGCATTAAAAGCGAATAATTTATCACTTTGGCGGTTCCTTCATCAAATTCACAAACTATTGATTTAATTCTTGTTGTTCCCTGTTATAATGAGGCACATCGATTGCAAAAAAAGAAGTTTGAACAGTTTCTAAATTCAAATCCAGATTGTGCTTTTATTTTTGTTGATGATGGATCTACAGACAGTACTGGAGAAATGCTGAAAAAATGGGAGGACCAAAATAAATTATCAATAAGGGTCATAGTTCAAAATCAAAATCAAGGAAAAGCAGAAGCCGTTCGGGTGGGTATGTTAGAAGCCCTAAAATTAAACCCTAAAAAAATTGGCTTTCTTGATGCAGATCTTTCTGTAACATCAGAAGAATGCTTTCGACTAAGTAAATATATCAACGCTACAATACTTTTTGTCTTTGGATCGAGAATCAAAAAAATTGACAACACTATTGAACGCAAATGGTATCGCTTTTTCATAGGAAGAGTCATTGCCACAATAATTTCAAAAATGCTCTCCCTCCCAGTTTATGATACCCAATGCGGGGGTAAAGTTTTTGATGCTTCTATTGTTCGTATGCTATTTGAAAAATGCTTTATTTCCCGTTGGCTTTTTGATGTAGAACTCTTTTTTAGGGCAATGGAGGGTCTTGGTAAAGAAGAATTTAGACAAAAATCAATGGAAGTTCCTGTAGAACAGTGGATAGACACGCCTGATTCTAAAGTGCCTTTTGGTTATGCTTTTTCACTCTGGTTTGATTTAATTAAAATTTACAAAGAATATAGATAAAATAGTTTCAATTTTTTAAATTAGAGGACTATTGTGAAACATTGGTTTAAACTTATCTTTTTGCCATGTAGTTTTTTAATGCTGCTGGCAAGTTGTTCTCCCGTCACAAAAGAGAATACAGATTGGCCTGTATATGGTGGGTCAAATGAAAAAACGCATTACATCGAGAATTCTGATATTAATCCTAGCAATCTTAACAGATTAAAGAAAGTATGGGAATACAACACTGGAGATGCAACTAAAGGCACCCAAATTCAAACCAATCCATTAATCCTAGATTCTATTGTTTATGGTATTTCTCCACAACTGAAGTTGTTTGCTCTTTCCATCAAATCTGGACAAGCGCTATGGACCTTTGACCCTTTTAATCAAAATTTGGGGCAATCGCAAGATAAGTTTCAATTTTCAATGAATGTCAGTCGAGGTATCAGCCATTATATAAATAAAAAGGGGCGGTCAATTCTGTATTATGGAGTGGGATCTTATTTAATTGCAGTAGATGCCGCCACGGGTAACCTATACAAACCCTTTGCTGAACAAGGTATTCTTGATCTTCATATTGGCTTAGGTGAACGGGCAAAAGACCTATATGTTGCCGCCACTAGCCCAGGAATGGTCTATAATAACCTGATCATTATTGGCTCGCGAGTGAATGAAGCCCTTCCTGCTGCTCCTGGAAATATTAGGGCTTTTAGCGCAGAAACAGGTGCTTTAGTTTGGAATTTTCATACCATCCCTCAACCTGGTGAAACAGGTTATGATTCGTGGGAAGATAAAGACGCCTGGAAATGGGCTGGAGGTGCAAATGCTTGGTCTAGTTTTAGTTTAGATCAAGAAAGAGGCATTTTGTATGCTCCAACAGGATCTGCAAGTTATGATTTTTATGGCGCCAACCGTCTAGGAGATAATCTATTTGCCAATTCTATTCTTGCTATCAATGCCACAACAGGAAAATTATTATGGCACTATCAAACGATTCACCACGATGTTTGGGATCGTGATTTACCAACACCTCCTGTTCTTTTCACTTATAATAAAGAAGGTGAAAAAATCCCAGCACTAGCTCAAGTGACTAAATCTGGTTATGTATTTGTTCTCAATAGAATAACTGGAACACCCATATATGAAATAAAAGAAGAAAAAGTACCTACAAACACGCCTTTGTTGGGAGAAAAATTATCCCCCACGCAACCTATCCCCTCCTTTTTTTCACCCTTTTCAAGACAAACATTTAATGAAAATGAGCTAAATCCATTCTTAGGAGAAGAAGAAAATGAAAAGCTACTCGCTCAATTTAGAAGTCTTAGAAAAGATCATGTTTTTGCCCCACCCTCTCAAGAGGGTACTCTCATTTTCCCAGGATATGATGGAGGAGCCGAGTGGGGTGGGCCTGCGCTTGATCTTGAGAATCAGTGGCTTTATGTCAATACCAATGAGATGCCATGGATTTTAACCATGGTCCCTTTTTCTAAAAAAGACGGATTGCAAGATGTTGAACAACTTTATAGCTTGAATTGTATAAGTTGTCATGGCAGTAATTTTAAGGGTAGTGAAAATGTTGCCTCATTGATTGGAATTAAAGACAGACTTTCTACTTTAGAAATTGAAACCATCATTACAAATGGAAGACGAATGATGCCTGCCTTTAAGCATCTAGAAGAAAAAAATATAAGAAAATTGACTAACTATTTAATGGAATTGACCCCTGGAAGCAAAATTAAGACAGCGCTTCAACTTAATCCAGAAACTTATAAATCTACTGGTTATCATAAATTTTTGACCAAAGATGGCTATCCAGCAATAAACCCTCCCTGGGGCACATTGACTGCTTTAAACTTAAATTCGGGCGACATAGAATGGAAATTCCCTCTAGGAAACAGCCCTATTGGGATAGAAAAAGGAGTGCTAACAGGAACAGAAAATTATGGTGGGCCACTGGTCACAAAGTCTGGACTTGTTTTTATTGCAGCGACACCCGATAAAAAAATTAGAGCTTTTGATAAAACTTCAGGTGAAATTCTTTGGGAAGCTGATTTACCTTATGCAGGGTTTGCTACGCCGTCTCTTGTCACTCATGAAAATCGGTCTTATTTAATAATAGCCTGTGGTGGTGGAAAACTAAATGTTTCGTCAGGAGACGCTTATGTTGCTTTTGCTTTAGAATAAAAAAAGCCTTCAGGAATTATTCCTAAAGGCAATAACCATAAACCAATTCATCATAGAAGAATTGTTCTACAAAATTAAGATATTATTAATCAATTCCACAATTAATTAACAATTTCTTCGTATTAAACTAACTTTTTGGAAACTTTGCAATGAAATAGTTCTAAAAATTAAATTTTTACTAACCTTTTTTTAATCTAGTTAGAAAGTTTATTGTTTTTCTTTGTTTGCATGAAGAATTTTGCAATTCTATACCGTTCTTTTAGCTATGCGATAGGTTTTTTCTTCTGGTATTTTACTCAAAATAAAAGGAGTTAAACACTTTGCTACTGAGTGGCTTCATACTCAAACTCCCAGTTGGGATCCTCTAACTTATTTATCACATATTTGACCGTTAATTCCTCTCCTGCAGCAAGCCTTTTTTGAGTAATTATACGAATGTGTTTAATTTTGCCTATTGTTGGATCAGTATCTCGAAATTCTGCACTGCAATTAGGGATTTCATGATGGTTTATAAACCCGCCCAAGGGAGTTCTAATGTAGTTATCTGGAAAGGCAATATTAAAAACATGTGACATTCCTAGATCAGTATTTTCTGGTATGCTTTCAGTGGCAAAAACACCTAATCCTTCTATTTTGCTTTTAGCTATTGTTAAACAGCTTTTCAAAGGATGCCAATTGTCTTTTTTCATGCTTAAATCAACTTCACTAAATATACCTAAAATTAATAATATTTAAAGATTGACTTTCCACGTAATTTGTGGATGCTTTTTTGGGGCACTAACTGCGTTTATGATTTCAAAAGGCATTTCGGTTTCTTTTTGTCTTTTGACGGTTTTTATGGCAATCTCTTTTGAAGAATAAGGGTGTAGTTGAAACCAGTCACTGTTGAAATGAAGGCTGTATTCTCCAATATATTTCATTTGCATTGGCAGGGCACTGTGGTTACTAATGGTTACATATAAAATTTGCTTATCTTTTTTGTAATAGG
The DNA here is from genome assembly GCA_002457295.1 of Flavobacteriales bacterium MED-G22. The sequence goes on along the minus strand of NTKF01000001.1, from coordinate 77,796 downwards.
CGCTTTCAACAGTAACATTTGCTTTGATCACATCTTTGATATATTTTTCTTTACCGATGAGTAGGTCTTCAAACCAGACTATTGTCTTACCCTCAAAAAGAGCTTCTTTAATGGCTTGTGGTCGTTTCGAATTAGAAAGAATAAAAGTCATTGGGCGGTGTCCTCCCCCTGCTATGTTATGATTCCATGTGGTGAGTCCATGAATGTCAGAAGTTCCAATAATCGTTAAATTATTATCTAAAGCCAGTTGAAGGGCCTCTTCTGAAAAAGTAGTCTCATTGACCACCTCTATACCATGAAGCAACTTATTTTTAATAAGATACGCATGAAAAGGATCTAGACGAGCAATGCCATTACTTCGTTGAGCATCCCAATTTGGATGATTCCAAAAAACAAAAGCCCCTTGCGTATTAGCCGCTTTGATTCCAGCCAATGAATCGTTAGGAAAAAGTAATTGATTGGCGTCTTTGATAAAAACTGCATTCAAATGGCCTGGCGGCATTGATCGTGTGATTTCTGAACCGTGAATGACCCTTAAATTTTCTCCTTCCTTCAAACTGCTGAGTGCAATTTCATATGATCTATTTCGATCTGGATGCGGTAGGTCTTCAGCGTGAGGCTGATATTCCAGGTGCTCGGTGAGTGCAATAAGATCTAAGCCTTCTCTTCTCGCTTCTTCAACTCTAATATTGGGCCATACTGAACCATCAGAAAAAACAGTGTGTATGTGAAGATCGGCGCTAATCAGTTCTTGGTTCTCTGGTGCAACAAATAGCGGTTTTGGCGTTAGATTCTGCCCATAAGTTTGCAATATGCTGAAAAAAAGAATCCCATAAAAAATAGATCGTATCATGTTTTTGTTTTTAACCAAAGTAACTATTCTTGAGCAAAAAATATGAATGCTTAGATTAGATTTTAGTTAAATTAAAAAGCATATCTCAAAATCGTATTCAGAAAGCGATTCTTTAGATAACGACCTTCTCCTCTTGCAATGGTATTTTTTTGAAACCCTGTTGATAATGACGCTTTGTTGCTCAATTTGGCGTTTATTCCGAAAAACGTCCAGTTTTGATTGAATGCAAAGGGAATCCCTTGTGGGTTTAGGATCAAGAAAATTTCATCATAAAAAACAAATTTTAGCTTTTCAGCCCATGGCCCTTTTAAAAGAGGATAAGCATAAGTAAAGCGATATCGAATGCGGCTAGAAAAAGAATAGGGTTTAGACCCATCTCTTTGTTCTATAAAGCGATGTTCTAATCTCAATTGATTGGCAAAACTTCCCCCTTTTTTTCCTGTAATTGAAAATTGGAGCTGCTCCCACATATTATGTTCTTTAAAAAACTCGGATTTAATTTCTCCACCCCATGTAAAGTTTCGCAGATAGGAATAGCCCACAGTCCATTGCATCCCCGATGGACTTTTGTAATTGAGTGAGGGTCTAAAAATTTGTTGATCTAAGTTCTCAAATCCATTGACCGTTCTATGGTGCAGTTCTGTTGTTATATGAAATTGTTCTCCTAATTTATTATTGAGAAATAGCGCATTCCATACGCCAACAACTTTTTCATATTCTTGTCCATGACTCAAAAACGTAGCGGTGAATAGAAAGCTAAAAAAAAGACGGTAGATTTTCATTGTATTAAAAGTGTTTTCGCATTAGACCCTCTTGTGTTACTGAGGCTAATAGTATTCCCTTTTTATCAAATATATTTCCTCTTGAAAAACCTCTAGCATTTGAGGCACTTGGACTTTCAATTTCATATAAGAACCAATCACCCACTCTAAAATCACGATGGAACCAAATGGCGTGGTCTAGACTTGCAAAAAAGGTTTTTGCTTTGATTAGCTCTTTTCGGTGTGGAAGGGTTGCCGTAATCAAGAGACTATAATCTGAAACAAAAGCCAACAATTGTTGATTTAAGGGTATGCCTTTTGGGGTGGGCCCTTGAATACGCATCCACACATGAGACTTTGGTGGTTTGTTTTGAGCTTGTAAAAAAGTGGCCTGTTCTACAGGCCGAAATTCAACCATTTTAGGATGCGCTGCTTTGAGTCTGGCATAGCGTTCTGGATCTTCTGTTTGGAGTGGTTTAGCTTGCTGCAAGTCCGTCAATAAAAGATCTGGAGTTAACACATTGGGCATGGTAATTTGATGATCAACACCTTCTTCTCTTTTTTGAAATGAGGCTGCCATGTTGAAAATTGCCTTTTCATTTTGATAAGCTACTACTCTTCTTGTTGTAAAGCTCTTGCCATCACGAATGGTGTCAACCTTGTAGTCTATCGGAACATCAATATCACCGGCTAAAATAAAATACCCATGCATGGAATGTGCAAGACGGTCTTGAGGAACAGTTTGATAGGCGGCGTGTAATGACTGACCTAAAACCTGACCACCAAAAACACGCCCCCACGGGGATGCATAATTTTGACCTACAAAATGATTCTCTGAAATTTTTTGGAGGGTCAACAAAGCAATGAGGTCATCAATAGTATTCATTCGAATTGCTTTAATTTGATTTGCAATTGAGGCATTTTAAAAATGTAAATAAACAATTTTTTTTTAGCTTACAAGAAGGGAGAATTATATGTTATAAAACAGAATCAGTCTCTAGAAGTCCAAATTTCGTGGAGAGGCTTCCCTTTACTACTCAATCCATTGTGATACCAATCTTTCCCTTTTTGATCATATGAAAAGCTTAACTTTTGCCCTACACGAGAGTTGTCTCTGGAGAAATATTCTATTGTTTCTTCATATTTCTCTTCTCCTGCTAGATAACGCCCACCTCCTGACCCAAAAAAGGCAAAGGTTTCTGTATTGAAAGCCGTCCATTGAAAATACCCTTTAAAGAGCATTTTCATGGTTTTTCGTGAGCGTGAGAGGTCTCGGCGTTGTTCCCCAGTGTCAGTCACACGACCCCCCATGAGCCACTTCCCTTCTAAAGGGAGTTTTTCTTTGGATACCATTTCCCAATTTGTATCTTGACTGTAAGTCTGCTTTTTTAGACCATCACTTTCAATGTTGGAATTAAATTCAAAGATCACTTCTATCCGATTAGCTGATTCTGTATAAAACCCCCCTCTAGAAAATTTGAATTGTGGTGGATTTACCACAAAAACAGTTTCAATAAAATAATTTGAGTCCTTGAATATACGATGTTGGAGTATCGTATTGTCTGTTTGAGAAGTAAATTCATAGACCTGCGCATTGAGTAGAATCTGGCTTGCTAAAATCAAGAATAACATGAGATAAGTAGAGTAAATAGATTTATTCATCGGTATCTTTTTTTAGTTTATTCAAATTTACTATTTTGTGTGTGCTTCATACGAAAATTGATTAATTAAACTATTTAATTCATTTTTAATCTATTACAATAAATACTAACTCAAAATCTATACTATGAAAAAGATTTATTGCTTTCTTATTCTTTCTTTATTAGTGTCTGGAGTTTCGGCCCAGCAGATTACTTTTGAAGAATACGACTTGCCTAACGGTCTGCACGTCATTTTGCATCAAGACAAAAGCACACCTATAGTGGTAGCTAGTGTTCTGTATAAAGTTAGTCCTAAGGATGAGGCCGAAAACCGTACAGGTTTTGCTCATTTTTTTGAACATCTTCTTTTTGAAGAAACCAAAAATATCCCTAGAGGAAAATGGTTTAATATTGTTACCTCCAGAGGCGGACAAAACAACGCTTATACCTCAGGAAATTATACCTATTACTATGAAAAACTACCTGCTAATGAGCTTGATTTAGCGCTTTGGATGGAGTCAGAAAGGATGTTGCATCCTATCATAGGAGAAAAAGGAGTGAAGACACAGAATGAAGTGGTTAAAGAGGAAAAGCGATTGCGCTACGACAATCAACCTTATGGAAAATGGATCAGTAGTGTTTATGAAAATTTATTCACCCAACATCCCTATCAGCACTCTCCTATTGGTAAAATGGAACATTTAGATGCTGCTACACTTGAAGAATTTTTGGCTTTTAATAAAAAGTTTTATAACCCCAACAATGCTGTTTTGACAGTTGCTGGATCAATAGATATTGCAGAAACAAAGAAAAAAATAGCCGACTATTTTGGATCAATTCCAAAAGGAGAACCCATAATTAGAAATTATCCTAAAGAACCAGAAATCAGAGAAACTATTAGTGCAAAAGCTTATGATGCTAATATACAATTGCCTGCCCTCTTGATGGCTTATAAAACACCTGGAGAAAATTCAAGAGATAGTCAAATTTTAGAAATGATTTCTTCTTACCTCTCCAGAGGCAAAAGCTCTAAACTATACAAACGAATGGTAGATGAAGAAAAAACGGCATTAAGCGTTGGAGCTTATAATTTCTCCGATGAACTCTACAGCCCCTTTATATTTTTTAGTATTCCAATGGGAGAAACATCTTTAGAACACTTGAAAAAAACTATTGATGAAGAGATAAAATTGCTTCAAAATAATTTGATTGATGAAAACGATTATCAGAAAATATTAAATCAATTTGAATCTGCTTTTGTAAGAGATAATTTATCCGTAGAGAATATTGCAAACACATTGGCTCATTATTATATTATATATGGGGATACTAATTTAATCAATACTCAAATTGAATTATATCGCTCCATTACACGTGAAGAAATTCAAGCAGTGGCACAAAAATATTTAAATTCAAATCAACGTTTGGAGCTGGAGTATTTACCAGAAAGACAAACTGAAAATCCCAAAAAATCATGAAAAAAATTCTCTTTATACTCTGTTTTATAGGCTATATGTCTTTTGGTTACAGTCAAGTAGATAGAACCCAACAACCTGCTTCAAGTCCTGCTCCATCAATCGAAATTGGAAATCCTCAGAAAATTGTTTTTGATAACGGTCTCACTTTATTAGTTGTTGAAAATCACAAACTTCCACAGGTTAATATTAACCTACGAATGGATCGTGACTTGGTGGCAGAGAATGAGAAAGTGGGTACTTCAGACTTGTTGTCAAGAATGATGGGCAAAGGTTCAAAAAGTATCCCTAAAGATGATTTTGAAGCTGAAATTGATTTTATGGGTGCCAGCTTAAGTTTTAGCAAAAATGGTAGCTATGCCAGCACTCTCAAAAAATACTTCCCTCGTGTTATGGAACTTTTATACGAAACCACTCTACATCCTAATTTTTTAGAAGAAGAATTTCAAAAAGAAAAGGACAAAACAATTGAAGGTCTGCGTGCAAACGAGAAAAGTGTTACTTCTGCCGCTCGACGGGTAGAAAATTTTTTAAGTTATGGGAAAAAGCATCCCTTTGGAGAGTTTATCACCGAAGAAGGAGTCAGCAAACTCACTTTAAATGATATTGAAGAAAAATACAAGGAACTATATCATGCGGGGAATACTTATATGATTGTCTCTGGAGATGTTGTTTTTGAAGAAGTAGTTGCTCTAGTTAAACAGTATTTTAGTCGATGGGAAGCTAAAAAGCGCTCTTATACTGAACTTAATGATCCTATCAATGCCCAAACAACAACCCTTCATTTTGTAGAAATGCCTAATGCTGTACAAACCGAAATTGCTTTATTAAATTTAGCTTCATTGAGCAGGCAAAATCCTGACTATTTCCCAATTATGGTTGCAAACCAAGTCTTAGGCGGAGGTGGAGAAGCTCGTCTTTTCCTAAACCTTCGAGAAGATAAGGGATATACATATGGTGCTTATTCGAGTTTTAGGACTGAACACAAGACCAAGTCTATTTTCAGAGCTGGAAGTAGTGTACGTAACGAGGTTGCTGATAGTGCCACTGTTGAAATTTTAAAAGAAGTTAAAAGGCTTACTAATGAACCCATCACAAATGAAGAACTAGAATTGGTCAAAGCTAAATATGCTGGGAGTTTTATTCTTTCGTTAGAAAATCCAGAATTAATCGCAAGTTTTGCCTTCAATGTTCTTACACAAGATTTAGACAAAGATTTTTATAGAGATTTCCTTAAAAATATAAACGCAGTGCAACCAGAGGATGTGCAACGAGTGGCAAAAAAATATCTTTTATATGACCAAGCGCGTATTGTAGTGACAGGGAAAGGAAGAGAAATTTTAGACGCATTAGAAAATATTTCTTTTGAGGGGAAAAAACTACCCATTGAATATCACGATAAATATGGCAATTCTATTGAGCGACCTAATTATGACGTGAAAGCTCCTGAGGGTATCAATGCCTCTTATATCATAACACAACACCTCAAAGCAATTGGTGGAACGGAAAAGTTGAAATCCATCAATTCGTTAAAAACGAACTATTCTGGAGAGATTCAAGGCACTACTCTGGCTATAGAATCTACCGTGACCAATGAAAAACAAATGCTTGTTGAAATGAAAATGATGGGAAGTACCATGCAAAAACAGGTGATTAATAAGACCAAAGGCTACATGATAACACAAGGTCAGAAAATGGATTTGGAGGGTGATATGCTTTCCAAAATGATAGAAGATGCAGAGATTTTTCCCGAATTGAATATGGATACTGAAACGATAGAATTTTTGGGTGAAGTTGACCTCGATGGTGTTAAAGCTTATGAGATAAAAGTATCGGACAATAAAACCCTTTTTTATGATATTAATAGTTTTTACAAATTACAATCTACTGAAACAGTATCTATACAAGAACAAATTCAGACAACCATCATCAAATTTAAAGATCATAAAGAAACAGAAGGAATCATTTTACCACATACCACTGTTGTTAGTATGGGGCCACAAGAAATTAACTTTACCCTTGAAAAAGCAACTTTTAATGACCCTATTGATCCCCAAATTTTTGAATGATTAATTTTTAGGGGCTTTATCATATCTTTGAAACAACTTTTAGCCATGAGAAAAATATTTTTAATTATAGGTTTCCTCTTCTTAGCTTGCCAAAATGAAAAAGCTCCTAAAATTATTTTAGTGGATACTAAAGTAGAAGTTATTGATAAAAATGTTTCCAAACAAGCTGCTAAATTATCAATTGATGGAATGATGTGTGCTATCGGCTGCGCAGCAACTATTGAAAAAAACCTTTCTAAAACCCAAGGTGTAGTCTCAGCACAAATTGATTTTGAATCTAAAACGGGTTGGGTAATCTATGATACAACATCAGATGTGAACCCACAAAGTCTTATTGCAATAGTTGAAAAAAGTGGAGACGGAAAAACGTATAAGGTTAGTGCATCTTCTAGTATCAATCCATTAGAGGTACCTCTTAAAAACTAGTCCCATTTGATGGTTTCCATAAAATGGGTCAAATCTTTTTGAAGATATTGTATGGCCGGATAGAGCGAATCGTAATTGGGTTGAGCATAAAAATAAAGTGATCCAATTAAAAAATGACGCGTACTGTCTGTCACAAAAAACTGAAATTGAGAGGCCGCATCTCCTTCAACTGAAAACAAGGTTCCGTAGACTTTTTCTTTAGGGTTGATAAAAAGTTTCTCTGGAATAGAGGTTGCTTTCACTACATGTTTGTAGGGCAATTGATAGGCGTCATTTAGAAGGTCATTTAAGTTTTCTTTAATAGGTTTATAATTTAAATAAAGCGTTGCTTTCATTTTTGGGTAAACCAATTTAATCCCCCTTTTGTCATCAATAATTTTAGCCAATTGGTTGTGCTCAAATGAAAATGGATAAGCCGAACTATGAAGCGAATAGTTCGCTTCTGGATATTCTAGTCTCAAATATCCTTTTGGTAGAGGTTGCTGCACCTGTTCACAAGAAATTATCAAAAGCAAGAAGAGTAAGAATTGTTGTAGTTTCATCCTCAATTTGAAATTATTGATTTAGGAACATATACTTTTACTTGAACAATTCTTTTTCGATCAACCTCTTCAATAGTGAATTGAAATCCCTTAAAATGAATTTTTTGTCCTTTTCGAGGTAATTTCTGTGCTAGCTCCAACAACAGTCCAGCGAGTGTTTCTGCTTCTCCTTTAATGTCATCAAAAAATTCTTCCTGCTGCAATTCAATTACCTTGACAAAGTCTTTAATGTTAATTTTTCCTTCAAAAACAAAAGTATTATTATCGATTCTAGAATATCTCAAGGCATCCTCATCAAATTCGTCACTAATCTCTCCGACAATTTCTTCTAGTATATCTTCAAGAGTTATAAGCCCTGATGTACCTCCATATTCATCAACTACAATTGCCATATGCATCTTTTTGCTTTGAAAATCGTGTAGTAAATCATCTAGTTTTTTATTTTCAGGAACATAATAGGGGGATTTGAGCAGTTTCTTCCAATCAAATTTCTTTTTTTCAAGATGTGGTAGTAAGTCTTTTACATAGAGAATGCCTGTTATTTCATCTAATTTATCCTTATAAACTGGAATTCTTGAATACCCTTTTTCTGTAATTTGTTCTAAGACTTCTGTAAATGAAGTTGTGTCGGCTAAAGCAAAAATGTCAATTCTAGGACACATCACTTGCTTGGTGTCTGTGTTACCAAAATTCACAATTCCCTCTAAAATTTTTTGTTCTTCTTGGGTGGTCTCATGATCAGAAGTAAGCTCCAAAGCCTTGGAGAGATTATCAACCGAAAATCCCTTTCTCTTCTGGCCTAAACGATCTTCTAAAAACCCAGTAGTTTTGCTCATGGGCACCGTTAGCCAAAATAAAAAATATCGATCTAAAACACTGATGGGCAAGGCCATCAAACGTGCAAAATTTAAGGCATTTCGGTTGGCATAAATTTTTGGTAAAATTTCTCCAAAAATTAGAATAATTGCTGTAATAATTCCAATATCAATAACCAACTGAAGTGTTTCATTCTCAATGCCCGTCATATAAAATTGTCGCAGAGAAGCAAAAAGTAATACAATTGCAATATTGATAAAATTATTTGCGATCAATATGGTGGCCAATAATCTTTTAGGACGATCTAATAACCCTTCAATACGAACTGCTGCTCTTGTTTTACGTAGTTTTTCTTCCCACAGCTTGGGGGTCAGAGAAAAGAATGCCACTTCAGCACCTGAAACTAAAGCCGATAGGATTAACAACAAAACGACTAAAAAAGATTGAATGAGCAAAGAAAAACTCTCATTCCAAAAGCTAAATGCGTATACGGTTATGGGTTCAGGATCCAATCAAAAAAAATTAAAAGGGTAGATCATCATCAGGTGGTACTTCTTGACTTACAGAAGGTGAAGTTTCATTTGAAGAGCCTTTTTCTCCCGAAATTTCTCCTCCTTTATTACTTAAAAAAGTAAAATCATCAACATTGATTTCGGTTGTATAACGATCATTGCCATCTTCTCCTGTCCACTTGCGCGTCTTGATTCTTCCTTCAATATATACCTTATCTCCTTTGCTGAGATACTTCTCGCAAACTTCTGCTGCTTTGTTTCGCACAACAATATTGTGCCAGTCTGTGTTTGTCACTTTCTCACCAGTTGACTTATTGGTGTAGGTTTCGTTTGTTGCAAGGGGGAAGCGTCCTAAGGCTCCACCATTGTCAAAATAATGCATTTTAACGTCGTCACCTAGATGACCTATCAACATAACTTTGTTTAGTGTACCGCTCATGATTCTAAATTTTTGGGATTAACTCTGTAGTAAATTTAAAAAATCGTTAGGAATTTTCGAAAAATTCATTGATAAAGTTTTGAAGAGCAACAGGAACGGGATAGTCTTGCAGATCATTATGGGTAACCCCCTGATTATGTTTTTTTTCACTTTTAGCAATCCAAAAAGTAAGGTGCAATTCTTGATGACTCAGCTTATGAAGAATTGGTGTTTTGTTCCATTTCTTCCATGAGAAAGCATCATTTATCTTTTTCTTCGCTTCAGCTGGTAGCTTTTTTAAATTCTTATTGGACTCCCAAAGAGGAAATTGATAGAGTTGTTGCCAGATTCCTTTTGAAAAACGCTGTTCTAAAATAAACTGATTTGTTTTATCTAAAAAAACCAAGTAATTGAAGTACCGTTTTTGAATTTTAATCCTTTTTAATTTAACTGGCAGGGTGTGAACTTTTTCATTTTGAAAGGCATAGCACGAAGATTGAAAAACACATTGAGAACAGTTTGGGTTTTTAGGAATGCATTGGAGAGCCCCAAACTCCATTAATGCTTGGTTAAAATTACCTGGTTGTTTAGGATCCATTAATTGTTGTGCTTTGCTTTTAAAAAGTGTAAATGAAACTGAAGTATTGATTGGTTCATCGATGCCAAAACATCTTGATAAGAGACGATAAACATTGCCATCAACAACAGCTTGTGGTTGGTCAAAACAAATGGAAGCAATGGCACTTGCCGTATAATCTCCCACACCCTTGAGTTGTAACAATTCATCAAAATTAGATGGAAATTGCCCAGCATGTTCATTAACAATCGTTTTAGCAGTGGTTAACAAATTTCTTGCTCGGCTATAATACCCTAAACCTTGCCATAGTTTTAAAACCTCTGTTTCATGCGCTTGAGCAAGTTTATTTATTGTTGGAAAAGCACCTATGAACTTTAAATAGAATGGTAACCCCTGTTGTGTTCTAGTTTGTTGTAATATAATTTCTGACAACCAGACCTTATAGGGGTCCGTTGTTTCTCGCCAAGGAAAATTTCTTTGGTGGGTGGAATACCATTCTAATAAAAGTGTTGTCCAAGACAAAATAAGATTCCTTTTTTTAAGCGTCAAGTATAATATAAAAACTTTAAACAGAGGGTTTTATAATTTTATTTATATATTTGCGAGCCTTTATAAACGGAAATAAAATATCAAAAATTTATATAAAAATGACCAAAGCAGACATCGTTTCAAACATTTCAGATGACTTGGGCATAGACAAAACAGATGCTCAAGCAACAGTTGAAAAATTCATGAGAGAAATCAAAGGTGCACTTGAAAAAGGTGAAAATGTTTACTTAAGGGGGTTTGGTAGTTTTATTATTAAAACAAGAGCTGCTAAAACTGGAAGAAATATTTCAAAAAATGTGGCTGTTCAAATTCCTGCCCATAACATTCCTTCATTTAAACCAGCAAAAACGTTTTTACATGGAGTAAAATCAAAAGTTCCTGTATCATAAAAAATATAATTTAATACTTAAATTTTCTATCTATGCCAAGTGGTAAAAAAAGAAAAAGACATAAGGTAGCAACTCATAAGCGAAAAAAACGTAGACGAGCCAATCGCCACAAGAAAAAATAGTGTTTGGCAAGACACTTAAAACATTTACCAAAGTTCATTGAAAATGGTTTCAAATAAAATTGAAGCCTCAGGAAAATCCTGAAAAATATGTTTAATCCGTCAAAGGCTATGCCTTTGGCAAAAATTTTATCAGAGTGAATAAAGAATTAATTATACGTTCAAATTCCTCTGTTGTTGATTTTGCACTGCTCAAGGATGGAAAATTAATTGAGCTAAATAAAGAAGTTGAGGATAACAAATTTTCGGTAGGCGACATTTTTGTTGCTAAAATTCGAAAACCTGTTCAGGGTCTCAATGCCGCCTTTGTCAATGTGGGGCATGAAAAAGATGGTTTTTTACACTATCACGACCTTGGGCCTAAGTTTCCGTCACTTTTTAAATACATTAAACAGGTAAGTACAGGTAAAAGCAAAGATTATTTTTTAAGAAATTTTCGTTACGAAAAAGATATAGAGAAAGACGGTCTAGTAAGTGATGTGCTGAACGCTAAACAGACCCTTCTAGTTCAAGTGGTCAAAGAGCCCATTTCAACTAAGGGGCCTCGTTTGAGCTCTGAGATTTCATTAGCTGGTCGATTTATGGTCCTCATGCCTTTTTCAGATAGAATTTCAATTTCACAGAAAATTGAAGATCGCAACGAAAAGAACAGATTAAAAAAGTTAGTCCAAAGTATACGTCCAAAAGGATTTGGTATCATCATTAGAACAGTAGCAAAAGATCAAAAAGTGGCTGCTCTAGATGCTGACTTGCAACAATTGTTAAAACGTTGGAAGGAATTGTCTTTAAAATTAAAATCAATAGAGACGTTTCCCTCAAAAGTGTTGAGCGAAATCAATCGCTCTTCATCCATTTTAAGAGATATTTTTGACGATCATTTTACGGGAATTCATGTTGATGATCGCATTATGCATCAAGAAATCAAAACTTATCTTTCTAGCATTGCACCAAAAAAACAAGGGATTGTAAAAATCTATAACAACCACATTCCTATTTTTGAAAAATTTGGTGTTGACAAGCAAATTAAAAATGCTTTTGGAAAAACAGTTTCCATGCAAAAGGGAGCCTACTTGGTTATTGAACACACAGAAGCATTACATGTGATAGATGTAAACAGTGGTAATCGTTCTAACCGATCAAAAAGTCAAGAAGACACCGCAATGGAAGTGAATATGATTGCCGCCTCCGAAATTGCTAGACAATTACGATTGCGTGATATGGGAGGTATAATTGTAGTCGATTTTATCGATCTCAATACGAATGCTAATCGAAAAAAACTGTTTGAACACCTTCAAAAGGAAATGCAAGAAGACAGAACAAAACATAAAATTCTGCCTCCTAGCCGTTTTGGACTCATACAAATTACTAGACAAAGGGTGCGCCCCGAGATGAATATTAAAACCAAAGAACCCAATCCTAACGGATCAGGTGAGGTTGAAGCACCAGTCGTTTTAATTGACAAAATCAACACAGAGCTTAGTAAGATTACTAAGAATAAGCGCAACAAAGGCGAAATGTATTTTTTACACGTTCATCCTTTTGTAGCCGCCTATCTATTGCAAGGACTTCCATCCGTTCGTACGCAATGGTATTTTAAATATCAAAAGTGGATCCGCATTATACCACGCCACGCTTACCGTTATTTGGAGTTTCATTTTCTCAATAAAAAAAGAAAACTACTCCGCAGTTAATATCAATACACTACCGCCTCTAACCAGGGGCGGTTTTTTTTTGAATGAATTTTTAAATCACTGCATTCCTAAATATTCTATCAATACCTTATATTTAAAATACATTTAATTTTAACGATGCCAAAGCCAGAATTTTTGCCAACAGAGGCACGAAAAAAATTGGAGCGGTTTTGTATTTATCAAGAGCGATGCCACCAAGAGGCTTGGGCAAAACTCTACAGCCTAGGGATATCTAAATCTACTTCAGAAGCTATTGTGAGTTATCTCATTGAACAAGATTTTTTAAATGAAACACGTTTTGCATGTGGCTTTGCACGCGGAAAATTTAATCAAAAAAAATGGGGAAAGAATAGAATTTTATTGGAGTTAAAAAAAAGAAATATAAGCGACTATAATTGCAACAAGGCTCTATTAGAAATAAATGAAGCCGACTATGAGGAAACTTTTTCGTCCCTTTTTGAAAAAAGAAAAAAAATGGTAAAGCATTATTCACCACTAATCCAAAAAAGAAAGATAATGGATTATCTGCTCTATCGAGGTTGGGAAAAAGACCGGATTTATACCGCCTTAAATTCGTGATTCTAAAAACGAAATTGGATTCCCACAAGCGCATTGAGCCCTGGCATAGGTACTAAATTTGTTTCTGTGTAGCGGGTGTCGAGTAGGTTATTAATCATAAGGTTTAATTCCCACTTTTTTTGTTTCCAAACCAGATTAAAATCAATTACGGTGTATCCTTCTTGGATGGGTCTCTCACCATATTTAATCGCTGTAAAGAAATACCAGTGGTCACTAAACTGGGCTTGGTAGGTGGCGGTAAAGTGATGTTTTAACGAATTGATGCTGTATCTCGAATAGGGCACTATACCCTCGGCTAAATTATCATTGAGAAAAGCATAGCCCATGATGAGTTTTTGGGGTTGCCCCTCAAGAATAAATTGCCATTGGAATTCAGCTTCTATTCCGTTGGTGGTTAGCTCTTGGATATTGTTAGCCTCCCACTTTGATGCTTCGTCAAATTTGACATAATCAATTAAATCACTCGCTTTGCGATTAAAATAGGCCAAATAGTATTGGGCCTTATCTGTGCCATATCGAAAGCCTACTTCTCCTGTAAGGGCTTTCTCTGGTTTAAGATTGTTATTCCCTTGGGTAGTAAAGTCGCTGTAGAAAAGATCAGTATAGGTGGGGATTCGATAAGTATAACCTGCGTTAGCATATAGGATAATCTTTGGCGAAAAAGTCCAACCTATATCTAAACCAGGGTAGGAAAAATTACCAAAATCGCTATAGCTGTTGAAAGCAACACCAGGTGTTATTGATAATTGGTTTTTCAAAAACAAAAACCGGTGTTCTAAAAAAAGGGTCGATACACTCCTATTGCGATCGCCTAAATTATTACTGTTTATGGTATTACTAAAAACATCTACTCCTAACCCTGTAGTACCCAACTTTGATTGATAGGTTGCATTGACAGAGCCACCTACTTTTTGTGTTTTATGTAAATTTTCATAAATAGCTGGATTCTCTCTTATGTAGACATAATGATCTTCACCCCCTCTCCAATATAATTGTGGTCTGAAAATCCAATTGCCTTTTTGCCATTGAGTTTGAACAGCTGCCCACTGAGCCTCGGTTTCTTCATATTGATCTTTGGCTTGGGGTGAGGCATAAAAGCCATTAGCTCCAAATTTACGATCGGTGAAACTGGCAATGAATTGAAGAGGGGATTGTGATTTCTTTAAGAGGTTGGCTCGAATCAAATACTGCTGGTTTTTGAAGTCTGTATTATACCGATACCCATCTGATTTATTATTTCCAAGGTGCACTAAATAAGAAGCATTTTCTCCTGCATATTGAAAGTTTCCATTTAAAAACAATTGTCCAAAGGCACCTGATTGAATACCCAATTTGCCTCCTGTTTCATAATCTGTTTTGGTAATAATGTTTATTGCACCTGTAAAAGCGTTTTGTCCAAATACCCTAGCTGCTGGGCCTTTAATTATTTCAATTCGATCTATGACTTCTACAGGGGGCAAAAAATTGAGAGTGTGATGTCCCGTTTGAGCGTCATCTAGCTTTATCCCGTCTACAAGAAGCAAAGTTTGATCAAAGCTACCTCCCCTAATATAAAGATCAGCTTGGGTGCCTGCTGTCCCCCTTTGACGAATATCAATTCCTGCAATTTGTTGAAGTGCAACAGCAACAGAGGGTACTCCACTAGAGCGCAGTGTTTCTCCTGTTATGATTTGTAAAGTGCGCTCATTCTTTGAGAAAGGTAGAGCAATACGATTGGTTGAAACAACTACTTCTTTTAATTGTTGTGAAACACTGAGACTATCACCCTGACCATAAAGTAGAATTGTGTTACAAAAAAGAATAAAAGTAGACCCAATGAAACGCAACATAATCATAATTTTAAGAGGTCCTGAGGGAGTCGTTTCTTTAGTAGCTTATTCTGCTAACAAAACTATTTTATTATTTCTCATTTCAATAACTCCTGAATTTATAGGGAAATAATAGTGCCCGTCATTTTCTAAAACAATTTTTTCTCTCACCTCTTCGGAGAGGTTTAATTCACCTTGAATTTTGACTTTCCCTTTTGTTAGAGTCGAAACGATTGGAGCGTGCTGGTTTAAAATTTGAAAAGAGCCTTTCGTTCCAGGAACGGTTATACTCTGTATTTCTCCACTAAATAAAGTAGTTTCGGGCGAAACAATATCAATATACATAGTTTTAAACTTCAGCAAGCATTTTTTCTCCAGCTTCAATGGCCTCTTCAATTGTTCCTTTGAGATTGAAAGCGGCTTCTGGTAGATGGTCTAGTTCCCCATCCATAATCATATTGAATCCTTTAATAGTTTCTTTAATATCAACTAAAACTCCAGGAATTCCTGTAAACTGTTCAGCTACATGAAAGGGCTGTGAGAGGAAGCGTTGCACGCGTCGAGCACGAGCTACTGCAAGTTTATCTTCTTCAGACAATTCTTCCATCCCCAAAATAGCAATAATATCCTGCAACTCTTTATAACGCTGCAATAATTCTTTCACACGTTGGGCACAAGCATAGTGTTCATCGCCTAAAATATCTGAAGTGAGGATTCTAGATGTAGAATCTAAAGGATCTACAGCCGGATAAATTCCCAGTTCTGCAATTTTTCTAGATAATACTGTCGTGGCATCTAAGTGTGCAAATGTTGTTGCTGGTGCCGGGTCCGTTAAATCATCTGCTGGCACATAAACGGCCTGTACTGATGTGATAGAGCCTTTTTTTGTAGAAGTTATTCGCTCTTGCATGGCTCCCATTTCTGTCGCTAGTGTAGGTTGATATCCAACGGCGGAAGGCATCCGCCCTAATAGAGCCGATACTTCAGAACCTGCTTGTGTAAACCTGAAGATATTATCTACAAAAAACAAAACGTCTTTTCCTTGCCCATCTCCAGCTCCATCACGAAAGTATTCGGCAACAGTCAATCCAGAAAGGGCTACTCGGGCTCGGGCTCCAGGAGGTTCATTCATCTGACCAAATACAAAGGTTGCTTTTGATTCCTTGAGGGCTTCTTTATCCACTTTCTTAAGGTCCCATCCACCTTCTTCCATAGAATGCATAAAATCATCTCCGTATTTGATGATTCCTGATTCTAACATTTCACGCAATAAATCATTCCCCTCACGGGTTCTTTCTCCAACTCCAGCAAACACTGAAAGTCCACCATGGCCCTTTGCAATGTTATTAATTAGTTCTTGAATAAGCACTGTTTTGCCTACACCTGCACCACCAAACAATCCAATTTTTCCACCTTTAGCATAGGGCTCAATTAAATCAATTACTTTAATACCAGTAAACAAAACTTCAGTAGAAGTAGAAAGATCTTCAAAGGCCGGTGGTTCCCTATGAATAGGCAAACCATTTTCCCCTGCCTTGGGTAAATTTTCCATTCCATCAATGGCATCACCAATCACATTGAATAAACGTCCATAAACGGACTCCCCAATAGGCATTTGAATCGGGCTGCCTGAAGCTACGGCAATTGCGCCGCGGCTAAGACCGTCTGTCGAGTCCATAGAAACTGTTCTCACGGTATCTTCTCCAATGTGTGATTGAACCTCTAAAACAAGAATTGAACCGTCTTCTCTTTTAATTTCTAAAGAATCATAAATATTGGGTAGTTCATTGTTTTCTCCCGCAAATTCAACATCTACAACAGGACCGATGATTTGGGATACAATGCCTTGCGATTGCGCCATCTTTTTTGGATTTATTTTTTGCATTGCAAATATAGTAGGATAGGGATAGATTCACTATCAATTTTTAGGTTTTTTACTAAAAAAAGGGGCTATAAAGCCCCTTCATTAAACAACTAAAAGGTTGCTATTGTAAATTGTAAGTGGCTCTTAAATTAACTCTTCTTCCGATAACTGGCATTCTTGGGAAGGTTCTATATTGTTGGTCAAACAAGTTTGTTACGGATAAATCTAGTTTAACACCACTTGTTAATTTATACCCTAAACTGACATCAACCAAATTCTTTGCTTGAACAGTTCCTGCATAAAACCCTTGATTAGAGTTGAATTCATCGTCATGTTGAAAAGCTAAAGAAGCTTGAAAACCATCTCTATCAGTGAAGGTTGCCCCTAAACGATACTTAAATAAGGGTGCGTTAAGAAAATCTGGAAAAGGTAAACCGTCGTCATCTTCTTCTCCAGGTATCCATTCGTTTTGACTCAACCAAGAAGCATTTCCCCAAAAAGTCAATTTATCGGTTGCGAAATACTCCATAGATATGTCACTACCCCAGTGTGATCGAGTAACATTGTCAAAAATTCTGTACCCTGCAGAGATGTGCGTGATGCCATCTCCTTGCGGAACTCTTTGAGATTCAATTGCTCCAATAAATTCAGAACTAATAGCACCCAAATAACCTTGCCCCCCTTGAATGAAAGCCCCTCCAACAAGAGCTTGAACTTCGGCAGAAGCCGCCTCAATTGCAGGTGCTATAAAGGGAGCAGCGGCAGCTGCTGTGGCGTCAGTAACAGAGGGTATTGCTGGAGAACCCGGGAAAAGCGCCCCTTCTGGCGCTCCGGTAGCCCATATTGACTGTGGGATGCCTTGTGCTTCGTATTGTGCTTGTACACTTGCTTGAACTTGTGCATTGACTCCATTAGTCACCGCCTGGGTAATTGCTCCACTAATAACAGGATCTGAAGCAAAATCTGAAGCCACACGGGCTCCAAGATCTGCCGGTATTCCACTAGAATTATTTAATCTAAAGGTAGGGCCTATGGCCGTATTTTGGGTTGATCCAGTTCTTGAGAAAGTGTAAACATCAATTCCCAAAGCAAATTTGTCACCCAAGAATCCTTTATACCCAATCTCCCAAGAAGAAGTTGTCCCCAAGAGTGCTGAGGGCGTACCTATAGCTGTTGGCATGGGGCTACCATTATAAACATTATAGCCTTCAATAGTTCCTGATGTTCCTGAAGGCACGTATGTACTAAAAAAGTTTTGAACAAGTGGCAAAAGGGGAGCATAAGATGGGCTTGCTCCAACCCCGGCATATAGTTGAGGTAATACTTGTCCAGCCACTGCGCCATAAGGTACAGCTAAAGGCCAATCTGTGGTGTTTGCAGGCACTACAGCTCCACCCCCTCCAATTATTTCTATTGGAGCGTTTGGATCAAAATTCTGTGCTGATGCTTGACCTGATAACCATACATCTGAAATACCTGGTGCTGGTATTGAAACTGGAAAATCCAAATACATTTCTAAGGTGCTTGGCCCAAATGTTGCTTCGTTATATGATAATCTAAAACTATTTTTTTCATTCGGTTTGAATACCAAGGCTACTCTAGGCGCAATTTTACCCTTATCAATAAAACTCGGTTTATCATATCGTAAAGCATAAGTCAAATCCAGTTTATCGCTAAACCGCGAAGTACCCTGTCCATAAAATCCGTAAAGAACATAATCTACTTTTCCTTCATTTTGACCAAATAAGGTATTGTCTGTAATTACGTCTATGTTTCTGTAATCAAATCCAATAGTAAAGTTTGAATCTAAGAAACTTTTTGCTTCAAAATTATATTGAAATTGACCCTCTAAAGCCGATCTTTTTGTAATGATTCTTTGCGCTGTCAAATACAAATAAAAAGGTTCTTTTCCTTCACCTCCATCATTAAAGTTATAAGATATCTGACCAAAAAAACCGCCAGAATTAACTCTGGCTTGAGCCCAATAATCATTTCCAGCACCAACACCTGGGCCCTGATTTTGGTTGACAAGAAAACTACCTGCATTCCAGCCTCCAGAGACTACTGCTTCAGTGTTGTCATTTGGTCTAAATTCGAGGTGGGCATTCACACTTGAACTTTCATATTGGCCTAAATAAGAATTCCCATCGCCATCGGGGTCTAATTCAGACTGGGTTAAAATTGGAGTTGAAGGCACTTGGCTTGGATCAATTCTCCCATTAGCAACAATGGGCTGGAAAATACCGTTAGCTGTAGCAGCATTTATTTGATCATTAAAATCCCCATCCAAATCTGGGTCTAGTTGAAATTCGTCACCCCGCTTATATTGTGCATTAATTTTAAATCCGAAGGTTTTCTTTTCATTTGCATAGGCATGCCTCACTGCCGCAGAAAAAGTATTTAAGTTTCCACCAATAAGTTCAACTGAGGTACCTGGTTTATCAATGGCTTTTTTAGAGAAAAAGTGAACAACACCTGACTCAACACCAAATCCATACAGGGCAGAAGCAGCCCCTCTAACCACCTCAACTCGGTCTAAATCTAAGTTAGACAGACCCGACTGTGCATTGAAGAAAGATCCACTAGCAGGGGATTGTAAGAAACGATAATCTAAAATTGGGAAAACACTCGTCCCAAAAACCCCAGAGCCTGCTCTCATTTCAAAATTGATTGAATTCGCAGATTGCTGTTGAAATTGAATTCCTGGAACATTGATCAAGTTTCTAATAGGATCATTGACGTTGGCGTTATTTGTTAACTCTTCAGAAGAAAGAATAGTGATTGACGCTGGTGCATCTAATACTTTTTCAGATCGTCTAGAGGCGGAAACAACTATTTCGTCTAAATTTTGACCAGGAACTAGCATCACATCAATTCTTTGGTCTGCAGAAACCACTTCAATTTGCTGACTTGCAAAACCTATGGAACTAATTTCCAAAGTAAAAGGTGGAGATGCAGAAGTGTTTAATAAGAAATTTCCATCAAAATCTGTTGTGGTTCCTGTGTTTGAACCCAAAACAATAATGTTGACACCCGGAATTAATTCCTGTGTCTCGGCATCCATCACAGAACCAGAGATTGTACTCTGCGCGTGGACAGTCATAGCACTAAACATCAAAAGTAATAACGTTAGCACTCTAAAAGAATATATATGTTTCATCGAGTTGTAATTAGTTTTGTTTTCTGTTTTATCTAATTAATAGTAATCATTCAAATTTTGGAAAATGTCTCCGAAATTTTATTTCAAATTTAAGAAATTATTTAGTACAAAAGGGGTTCTGCTCCAGAACTAATAATCTTTTTTACGTGAATCATACGGTTAGAAGAACTATTTCATTTGCATTTTTTTCCTAATCAGCTTTTTGGTCTGGATGTCATTTTTTATTTAATATGATCGTTTAAAATTGTATGTTTAACTCAATAATTAAGTTACGGTTGAAACAAATACTATATTTCCTATTAAAGTTTTACATCAAAACTTACAGCTATATTTATTTTAGGAACATTAAGCTTTACGGTTTAGAAAACATTCCTAGAGATGGTGGTGTGTTGTATTCTCCCAACCACCAAGGTGCCTTTTTAGACCCACTTTTAGTTGGTGCCTTTACACCAGAAACGATAACCTCACTAACAAGAGCTGATGTATTCAATGGGCCGCAAAAGTGGTTTTTTGATGTACTCAAAATGCTGCCGGTTTATCGCATTCGGAATGGTTATCAAAATTTAAAGAAAAATGATGCCACCTTCAAACAATGCTATTCTCTATTGGGAAACAAAGGAAATATGCTCATGTTTTCAGAGGGTGGACACCATGACGAATACTATCTTCAAACACTATCTAAGGGAAGCAGTAGACTTGCTTATCAAGCACAAATGAAATATCCAAAAGAAAAAATCTATATCATGCCTGTAGGTCTCAATTATGGTCATCATAAACAAGCGCGATGTAGCCTACATTTTGTTTTTGGAACGCCACTTTTAGTTCAAGATTTTATTACTCCATCCGCTTCTGAAGCACAAATCATAAATCAGGTGAAGGAAGCCTTAACCTATAAAATGAAAGCATGTCTTTGGATTCCTGAGGAATCGAATCAATATGAACAACAAAAAAAGTGGATCAATGCAAAAAATACCTTGTTAGAGTTTAGTGACTTAAAGGAAAAATTGGCACTCGGCGAAGACTTATTAAACGCTAAAAAAATATCCGGACGAAATTTGTTGGGACACATTCTGAGTCTTCCAAACCTTATACCACTATGGATAACAAGAGTAGTCATTAACCGCTCTGAAGACAGGGTTTTTGTCAGTTCAATCAAGTATGCTTCCGGTGCATTTCTTTTCCCCATTTGGTGGCTTTGCTCTACCCTAGCAATTGCACCGTTTTTTGGTCTATCAATTGCATTGCTTTATTTTTTGGTCTCTCTAGCTTCACTCTTCTTAAGACAACGGATATTATTAATTTAGTATTTGCATAAGTAATGCTTATAATTATTAAATATATTGATGAAAGAGGCAGTGTTTAATTATTTTTTATAAGTATTATCTATGCTTAATTATTTTTAATAAGTATTTATAATTATTAGTCTGTCCCGCAGGATTTTTTACCTTTGTCGTATGTATGATGTAGTGATTATTGGTGCTGGGCCTATAGGTTTGGCTTGTGGGATTGAGGCAGAGAAAAAGAACTTTAATTATTTGATTTTAGACAAAGGTTCTCTTGTCAATTCAATTTATAATTATCCGTTAAATATGACCTTTTTTTCAACCTCAGACAAACTTGAAATAGGCAATGTTCCATTTGTTTCGCACCAACCTAAACCTACACGTGCTGAGGCGCTAGAATATTACAGGCGTGTGTCTTCACATTGGGAATTAAACACTCATCTTTATGACGGTGTAAAATCAATTGAACGCAACAATGATCAATTTGTAGTAAAAACTACAAAAAACATTCATCAAGCAGCAAATATTGTTGTTGCCACTGGTTTTTATGATGCCCCCTATTTATTAAACGTCCCTGGTGAAAACCTCCCAAAAGTACTTCACTACTACAGAGAACCTCACCCTTTTTTTGACATGAATTTGGTTGTTGTTGGAGCAGCAAATTCTGCAGTTGATGTAGCTCTTGAAACCTACCGTAAAGGGGCGAAAAGTGTAACTATGCTAATAAGAGAACCAGAAATAGGCACTAATGTAAAATATTGGGTTCGACCAGATATCATTAACCGAATTAAAGAGGGCAGCATTAAGGCCCATTTCAATACAATTATAACTGCAATTACAGAGACAGAAGTCTTATTTAAAAACGATATGGGGAAACAAAAAATTGAGAATGATTTTGTTTTAGCCATGACAGGGTATCAACCCAACTTTGGGTTGTTAGAATCTCTTGGTGTGACCTTTAAAGAGGATGAACATAAGACCCCAAAATACAATCCTGAAACGATGGAGTCATTTGCACCTGGAGTATATTTGGCTGGTGTTGTTTGTGGAGGATACAAAACAAATAAGTGGTTTATAGAAAATTCTAGAGATCATGCTCCACTGATTATGGAGGCCATTCAAAAGTGATTTTCCGAATAGGGTAAATCCCCTAGTTTTTAATCTAATTCAGAATGCGTTTCTTTGTCTAAAGTTATTCAAAAGTGCAATTTTTACTTATTCCCGACTCCTTCAAAGGTAGCCTCTCCGCAATTGAGGTAACACAAATTATGAGTGCCTGTATTGAAAAAGTGTTGCCTAGAAGCAATTATACCACTTTCCCGTTTTCCGACGGCGGGGAAGGTGCCTTGGACACTTTAGTTGAAAAAGCAGCAGGAAAATTAATTTTTTGTGACAGCGTCGATGCACTGAACAGAAAAATTAATAAGCCATACTTTATGTTTGAAAAAGAGGCTACCGGATGGATTGAACTCTCGCAATGTGCAGGTCTAGTTGGCATAGAAAAAAAGAGGCAAAACCCTTTAAAAACCAGCACATTAGGAGTCGGGCATCAAATCAAACATGCATTGGATCTAGGCTGTCGAAAGATCATTTTGGGAATAGGAGGTAGTGCAACGCATGACTTAGGGGCGGGAATTTTTGTCGCGCTTGGTGGACAATTATTAGATCATAGAGGTCATGCTGTTTTTCCTTCAGGTGGAAATTTAAATAGGGTATACAAGATTGATAACTCATTAATTGATTCAAGAATCGAACAAACTGAATTTGTGATTGCCTGCGATGTGAACAATCCGCTTTTAGGAGAAAAAGGGGCAGCATATGTTTATGCGACTCAAAAGGGAGCTTCATCTAATATGATTGAAACACTTGAGACCAATGGGGCGCATCTTATCCAATTAATAGAGCATTTGAACGGCCAAAGGCTTAATTCCATTGAAGGAGGTGGAGCAGCAGGTGGTGTTGCCGCTGGATTGAAAGGATTACTCGATGCCCAAATTACTAATGGCTTTGACTTATTATCTAAAAAAACAGCATTAGAAAAAGCTTTACAGAAAGCAACTATTATTTTTACGGGAGAAGGACGATTTGATGGTCAAACTGCTGCTGGAAAGCTACCGTTTAAAATTGCTCAATGGGGTGATGAACAAAAAAAGATTACTTTTATTTTTGCTGGTTCAGTTGACCCATTAGTAGAGAAAGAAAAACTATCTGCAAACATAAGACTCATCAATTGCAAACCAGAGCATCAAAACACTGAGGAAGCAATGAAGTTCGCAAAGCAAAACTTACAAAATCGAGTCTTAAGCGTTTTAAATGAGTTAAAAAATTAGACTAGTCACAACATGATTTTGTCACTTGTATTTGTTTTTATTGTAATTGTGTGGATTGTCATTGGCACCTCAACACTAAAACTTCACCCTTTTTTAGTCCTTTTGATAGGCGGCGTTCTGTTAGGCTTTTTACTAGGTCTTGATCCGTTCTCCATCTTCCAAACTTTATTGAATGGCTTTGGAGGGACCATGAAAAGTATCGGTTTTTTAATCCTTTTTGGAACACTTATTGGCACCTCTCTACAACATTCTGGTGGGGCTAATGCGTTGGCTAATGGGGTGCTTCGGTATTTGCACAAATTACCACTACCAATTGCGATTAGTTGTATTGGCTATTTGGTTTCTATTCCGGTTTTTTGTGACGCTGCCTTTGTGATCCTAGCCCAATTAAATAAAAGTTTGGCGCAAAAAACAAAAACCTCATTTGTTGGACTAAGCGTGGCGCTTTCCACAGGTCTCTTTGCCCCACATGTTTTGATTCCTCCCACTCCAGGGCCCTTGGCAGCGGCTGCCAATCTAGACTTGGCCAATCTTTTTCCACTAATCATAACAGGCGCCATCATTGGTCTAATTTTAATTCTTACTGGAGGTCTTTTTGCGTTATATATAAGTAAATTATACCCCTACAAGGAAGTGGATTTGGAAGAGCCTATTCTTGAACCAAAAGAAGACAAAACACTTCCCTCATTTAAGCAAGCTATTCTGCCCATATTACTTCCACTGCTGTTAATGTGTCTAGGTGCGTTAATTCCTAAAAGTGCCTTGACCACTCAACAGTTGGAACTAGTTCAAGTGTTGAGTAATCCTATAACAGCGTTAGCCATTGGGGCCCTTTTCGGTATAAGACTTTTACTTCCGATGGGGTCAAAAAGTATTTCCCTATCATTCTCTAAGGGAGTTAAACAGGCCTTTCCAATCCTTATTATCACAGGAATGGGCGGTGCATTAGGAAAAGTGATTGGGGAAATACCACTACGTGAACATCTTGAGAGCCTCTCTGGATTAGAAAGCTTTGGGCTACTGATTCCTTTTTTGATTGCGGCATTACTTAAAACAGCACAGGGCTCTTCAACTGTGGCGATTATTACTGCCGCTTCAATAATTTTCCCTCTGTTGCCTCTTATAGGTCTTGAAAGTGAAATGGGAAAAGTATGGGTCATTATGGCCATTGGAACAGGAGCCATGACCGTTTCTCATGCTAATGATTCTTATTTTTGGATTGTTTCACAGATGAGTGGTATGGATGTAAAAACAGCCTATAGAACCCACACCCTTGGCACATTGATCCAAGGCACCTTGGGGATAGTTTTGGTCTTTATAGGTTTTTACCTTTGGAAGATAATTTTCTAAAACTTTGTGAAAAGCAACTCGAGTTGTACTTTTTTGTCTTCTTGATTAGCTTCTGGTTTTGAGCCTATCAATACAACCCCAAGAGGATTTAAAAGCGAAGATGTTGGATATTTAATCTTTGTTTGATTCTCGTTTTTTGTTGCTCTAAATGAAACGTCGTTGATATCTGCAGAAACAACGATACCCAAATCTATATTTGTAGAATCAGATCGTATAATATTACTGATATGTTCTGTGATTTTAAAAACATAACGATAGGGCTTATTACTCTCGTTGAGTTCTAAAATACCTCCATACCTTGATTTTGAAAGGTTTGTACCAGTTAGACTTTCAGAGTTGTCTGTGTTCTGATCTAATAATGAATTTCCATTTTGAAGGTCATATAAGTACAGGCGTGGTGGCACTAAATCAGCATTTGTATTATAGTTAGCATCTACATAAAAACTCAATTTAGCCTCATTGATCAACTGATTTTGATTCCTAAGCGAGTCTAATAAAATAGTGTTGATACCACCTGACTCAGCTCCAAATAAACGAACCCTACCATGCCATTGCCCACTTTTTATAAATAATTTATCCGCTTGTTGTCCAGATTCAGAAAGAGCAATACGCTGTGCTATGGTAGCATCAAATCTACTGTTCTTCAACGTATTGACTTGAATCCCATCTAATGCTATTTCAAAAGTTTTTTCAGAAGTAATTATTGAATCATCATCTGCGTTATCAACAGTCCCATTGGTGTCATATTCATCAAAGGTGTATTCCATTTTTATTGCTCCATTTGAGATATCTAAAAGCATATACAAATCTTCTGTGAACTGATCTGTTTGAATAATTATACCTCTTACATATTCATTGAAATTACTGTTGTTGGCCAAAACTGGATCGCCTTCTTTATCCAAAACATGTTCTTGAAAAAATGATGCTTCTAAAGGCACTCTAAGTCTCGGAGAGAGGCGCGTTTCAATTTGGGTAGTTTCATCAACATCTTCAGTCTCTGGGTCGTCCTCTTTATATAAAAAACGTAGCTCATCAAAGTTCAATTCGATTTGGTCATCAAACAATACTTGATCGTAAAATCCATCTTCATAAAAATCTTGATTGGAATAATAAAGTTGGTCTTTTTCAAAATTTAGTGTGGGGTCAAGCGTGTTGAGGTAATAGGTCAGGTTGGTCACTTTGAGGTTAAACCTCGCCTCGGGATTACCATATAATGAATCAATTTCATAGACACTATCCTCACTGTCATACCCAGCATTATCATCATCTTCGTGATCAAGAATGCCATCACCATCACTATCGGGGTTCAAAGGATTTAAATTCGCTCGAGATTCCTCTAGGTCTGTCAAATTATCACTATCAGAATTACTATTGGGATCATTGGGGTCAACATCAAATGCGTCTACTACGCCGTCATTGTCCGAATCTAATTGATTAGTGAAAAAAGGAATTTCTAAGTAGACCGCTTTTACTTTTTCATTTTCTGGAATTTGACTGGCATTGTCTTCATTTGGGTTCTCTTCAATGAGCTGGCGAAAATTTCCAAAGAAAGGATCGGTACTAATGCTTAGTTGAGACACAATTTTAGCTTGAGAATTACCAAAAACAGGATGGTTTATTTGACCCAACTGGGCCAAGGGCAAGCCACTGCTTTCTACCGCAGAGACTCCTTCTTGAAAGGTGTTGACAGGCACAATTAAGGACTGTGATTGAAGCATTTCTGACTCAAAAAGCCTACCACTAACCTGATGAAAGTCTTTTTCACAAGAGTGCAAAAGGGTTACCAAAAAAAGAATTGCTAAGGAGGTTACTGAGGCGGTTCGCACCATAGTGATTTATATTATCTCTTCTTTATAAAAATCTACATATGCATTTTCTTGCTCGATGTTGTCATGCGCAAGGATGGGTTTTTTAGAATCGGCCACAAAATCATAAATACTTTGATCTACAGCAGAGTCAGAAAAAACAAAGCCATCAGCATGTTTTACGGTCGTATAACAAAGATTTTCATAATTGGCTTCTTTTAATTTATCGATCTCCACTTCTGGTATTTTATCAAAAGTCAACTTCTGATACATTTTCTTAGAAACCACACCATCAAAATCTTTCGGATAGAATGAAACAACAATTTTACTATCCGCAAAAATAGGTTCATCTTGATAATAAGTCTTTAAATATAGAGGGAATAAGGAAGTAAACCAACCGTGTAAATGAATAATATCAGGTGACCAGTTCAATTTTTTTACTGTTTCAATAACCCCTTTGGTGAAAAATATCATTCTTTCATCATTGTCCTTAAAAAGTTTCTCATTTGGATCATGAAGTATTCCCTTTCGCTTAAAATATTCTTCATTGTCTATAAAGTACACCTGCATTCTTTCTTTTGGGATAGAGGCTACTTTAATTATCAAGGGCGTGTCCATATCGTTTACGACTAAATTCATACCCGATAAACGAATCACTTCGTGCAATTGATGTCTCCTTTCATTTATAAGTCCATATCGAGGCATAAAAATCCTTGTTTGACCCCCATTGTCGTTCACTGATTTTGGAATTTTAAACGCATTGACTGCTTGCTGTGTCTGAGGGAGGTATGGAACAACTTCTGACGAGATGATAAGTACTTTTTTGTCTTTCATAAATGACGGTACTTCTTATTTTTAAAGTGGTGCAAAAATAGGGAATTTATAGTTAAATGAGCCAAAAACTAGCTACTTTAGCGCCCAAAACTCGTTATTCATGCGGCTTTATCGAAAAAAAGCAGCCCTTTTGCAGTATCTAAATGAGAAAAAAACTAGTCTTGGGTTTGTTCCCACGATGGGCGCTTTACATCAAGGCCATCTGGCTTTGGTAGAAAAAGCAGTTGTAGAAAATAAACTTGTAGTCGTTAGTATTTTTGTAAATCCAACTCAATTTAATAACCCAACAGACCTAGAAAACTATCCTCATTCTTTGACAGAAGACATTGAAAAGCTAGTGCCTTTTGAAGAATCATTAATCTTATTTGTTCCCACAAAAGAAGAATTATATGGTAGGACAGTTAGTGCAGATACCTATGATTTTGGTTCCTTAGCAGTGCATATGGAGGGAGCATCAAGGGCCAATCACTTTCTTGGTGTCGCCACAGTCGTGGAAAAGCTTTTTAAGCTTATAAATCCGCAAAAAGCCTATTTTGGCGAAAAAGATTTTCAACAACTCCAAATAATCAAAAATTTAGCAAAGCAAAAAAAATGGGACATTGAAATAATAGGATGCCCTATCATTAGAGAAACTAATGGTCTTGCAATTAGTTCTAGAAATCAACTGCTTACACCAGCACTCAAAGATAAAGCCGCTATTTTACATAACACCCTGCTGTGGGTTACTAAACAAAGCTCTAAAACAAAAATTTCAGCACTAGAAAAAGAGGTCAAAAGGCAATTTGAAAAGCAACAAGATTTCCAATTGGACTACTTCTGTATTGCTGAAGAGGAAACTTTGGTCCCCGCTACAGAATTTAGCAGGAATAAAAGCTGTAGGGCTTTTATCGCTGTTAATGTAGGCCCAATTAGGTTGATTGACAATATGCTTTTAACTAAAATATAAATTACCTTTGACATATGTTAATTGAGGTTATAAAATCTAAAATTCATCGCGTTACCGTCACTGGGGCTGAACTAAATTATGTTGGTAGTATTACTTTAGACAAAAAGCTCATAGAGGCTGCCAATCTTGTTGTAGGTGAAAAGGTACAGGTTGTTAATATTAATAATGGCGCACGATTAGAAACATACATTATAGAAGGAGCATTCGAATCTGGGGAAGTAACCCTAAATGGTCCTGCTGCAAGACAAGTTCAAGTTGGTGATATCATCATTATCATTAGCTACGGACAGATAGATTTTGAGGATGCCAAAAACTTTAAGCCGACCCTCATTTTCCCTAATGAAGAAACAAATCAACTCCGCTGAGTTTTGAGGTCTTTTAAATCAATTTTAAAAACTATACTCCCGCTCTCTCTTGGTGTATTTTTTATCTATCTCTCTTTTAAAAGTACAACAGCAGAAGATCGTATACGCATAGTTACATATTTTAAAAGTGCAGACATTAGATTCCTGTTGTTGTCAGTACTTTTTGCAGTCTTGAGTCATATATCCCGCGCTTATCGATGGCACTTTTTGCTCCAACCCATGGGCTATCAACCAAAACTTTATAACAGCATTCTTTCCGTGTTAATTGCCTATTTAGCGAACTTAGGTGTACCACGATCAGGCGAGATTTTTCGAGCTACCACCATGACTACCTATGAAAAAATTCCTTTTGAAAAAGGATTTGGCACCATCATCACCGAAAGAATCATTGATCTTTTGTTATTAGCTTTTTCCGTAATAATTGCGCTTTTTTTACAGTTTGATATGATTTATGTCTATTTGGTTCAAAAAAAAATTGACTTACCAATACTAATGATCGGTGCTGTTTTATTTTTATCTATTGTGGCGGTGGTGAGACACCAACTAAAAAACAGTCAAAATTCTATTGTGTTAAAAATTAAGTATTTCCTAAGGGGCCTTTTAGAAGGAATTCTTTCCATAAAGAAAATGCCAAAAAAAGGATGGTTTGTTGCTCATACTATTTTTATTTGGACGATGTATTTTGCTATGTTTTATGTGGTCAAATGGTGCCTCCCAGAAACAGCAAATCTCAATTTTAATGCTCTTTTTCCCGCTTTTGTAGTTGGAGGCCTAACCATTTCAGCAACCAATGGGGGCATTGGAATTTATCCCTATGCCGTCGGAATGGTTCTAACCGCTTTTGATATTTCAACCGAAGCAGGTTTTGCTTTTGGTTGGATTATGTGGAGTGCACAAACCCTGATGATCCTTCTCTTTGGAGGGCTCTCATTTTTTGTCTTACCTTTATTGAACAGCAAAAAAGAGCTGTAGTTCTATAGATGGCCAAAATAAAAAAAGCTTTTTTTTGTCAAAGTTGTGGGGCCCAGTTTATAAAGTGGCAAGGACAGTGCAGCACCTGCAAAGAGTGGAATACACTTGTAGAGGAAATTCTTAACACAGGCACTAAAGCTGAATGGAAGTCTGGCGCAGAAGCAGCCACCGCAACAGTTCCAAAAACTATTGAATCAATCGATCTTGAACATCTCCCAAGAATGTTAACGCCTGATGAAGAGTTTAATCGAGTTCTGGGTGGCGGTCTAGTACCTGGAGCGGTGATTCTACTGGGTGGTGAGCCAGGAATTGGAAAATCTACATTGTTGCTTCAGTTGGCTCTTCAATTACAAAGAAAAATATTATATGTTTCAGGAGAAGAAAGCCCTCAACAAATCAAACGTAGGGCTCAACGACTTGATTTCAACACGTCGAATTGCTTTATTTTGAGTGAGACCCAAACCCAAACTTTGTTTGAACATGTAAAAAAATTGAACCCTGCCCTGCTCATCATCGACTCTATTCAAACCTTAAATACTCAACAAATTGACAGTAGTGCAGGAAGTGTTTCACAAATCAGAGCCTGCACAAACGAGTTGATTCGGTATGCTAAAGCCACTCATACGCCAGTCATTTTGGTTGGGCATATTACTAAAGACGGAACCCTAGCTGGTCCTAAAATCTTAGAACATATGGTAGATGCCGTGTTGCTTTTTGAAGGCGACAGAAACCACCTTTATCGAATTCTAAGAGTTCAGAAAAATCGCTTTGGAGCTACTTCAGAAATAGGACTCTATGAGATGCAAACCAGTGGCCTACGTCCAGTTTCTAATCCTAGTGAACTTCTAATTTCTGAAAAGGATGGCCCTTTGAGTGGCCATGCCATCGCAGTTATTATTGAAGGCCTACGCCCACTTCTCATTGAAATGCAAGCGCTGGTCAGTTCTGCTGTCTATGGTACGCCTCAACGCAGTAGCACAGGGTTTAATAGCAAACGCCTAAACATGTTGTTGGCTGTGTTAGAAAAACGAGCTGGTTTTGCCTTAGGCACCAAAGATGTTTTTATCAATATTACTGGCGGTTTGGCAATAGAAGACCCTGCTACCGACTTGTGTGTGGTTGCTGCTATACTCTCAAGTTATCACGACTTACCGCTGCCTGAGGGAGTTTGCTTTGCCGCAGAAGTTGGTCTTTCAGGAGAAATCCGCCCAGTGCCCAAAATTGAACAACGCATTTTGGAAGCACAAAAGTTAGGCTTTCAAAAAATTATCGTCTCTAAATTTTCCAAAACTGTTCCTATGGAGTGCTCTATAGAAGTGCTCTCTTTTTCCAATATAGCCTCAGTTGTGGAGTATCTTTTTGGTTAGTACTCCCACCCAGAATAGGCTCCTTTATTATATCTTTACAGCAAACACTAAAATAAACTAAAATGGATGCCATTATTGAGAAATTTTTGCGACAAGTCAATCAGAGGAATCAAAATGAACCTGAATTTCTTCAGGCAGTAACTGAAGTAGCTGAGTCAGTGATTCCATATATCGTTCAAAACGATATTTATTATGGACAAAACATACTGTTGCGAATGGTAGAACCTGAACGAGTGGTTTCATTTCGAGTGGCATGGATTGATGATAATGAAGAAATTCAAGTCAATAGAGGATTCCGTATTGAGATGAATTCTGCCATCGGTCCATATAAAGGTGGCTTACGTTTTCATCCAAGTGTAAACCTCAGTGTATTAAAATTTTTAGCCTTTGAACAAATATTTAAAAACAGTCTAACCACACTCCCCATGGGCGGTGGAAAAGGGGGATCAGATTTTAATCCGAAGGGGCGTTCAGACACCGAAGTGATGCGTTTTTGTCAAAGTTTTATGACAGAATTATTCCGACATATTGGCCCCAACAGAGACATTCCAGCAGGTGATATTGGTGTTGGGAGCCGAGAGATTGGATATCTTTTTGGTCAATACAAAAGGTTAAAAAATGAATTTACAGGCGTACTAACTGGAAAAGGGGTGAGTTGGGGCGGTTCACTAATTCGCCCTGAAGCCACCGGCTATGGAGTAGTTTATTTTACACAACAAATGTTAGAAAACAAAGGAACCAGTCTAAAAGACAAAAACGTCGTTGTCTCAGGTTCGGGCAATGTTGCACAGTATGCCGCTGAAAAAGCAATTCAATTAGGCGCTAAAATTTTAACACTTTCAGACTCTTCTGGCTATATCTATGATAAAGATGGTATTGATCAAAAAAAGCTAGAATTTATTATGAATTTAAAAAACAATAAAAGAGGACGTATTCACGAATATGTTACAGCCTACCCGAAGGCTTCTTTCTTTGCTGGGAAGAGACCCTGGGAAGTGCCTTGCGATATTGCACTGCCTTGTGCTACTCAAAACGAATTAGAAAAACGAGATGCTGAAGCCTTAGTTAAAAACGGGTGTTTCGCTGTTGGCGAAGGAGCCAACATGCCTTCAACACCAGAAGCTATTCATATTTTTACCACTAACAGGGTGCTGTTTGCTCCAGGAAAAGCATCAAATGCTGGAGGTGTTGCCGTCTCAGGGTTAGAAATGGCACAAAATTCATTGCGTTATAATTGGACAAGAGAAGAAGTAGATGAACGCTTGAAAAATATCATGATTGATATTCATAAATCTTGTTTGCAATTTGGTGCTGAAAAAGAATATGTGAATTATGTGAAAGGAGCAAATATTGCAGGTTTTGTGAAAGTAGCCGATGCCATGCTCGCCCAAGGTGTAGTATAAAAAAAGGAACCTTGTGGAAACTACTGAGGCACTTGTTATAAATACCATAAAATATGGTGACAGTAGTTTAATTGCCCATTGTTTTACCGAACGTTATGGAAAGCAAACCTATATGCTTAAAGGAATTCTTAGTAGCAGCAGAAAGGGGTTACTTCAAAAATCGTATTTTCAACCTTTATCACTTTTAGAATTTGAAACAGCTCCCCAACCCACTGATCGGTTAGGGTATATCAAAGAAGCTCGACTCACTTATGGGTTCACAAATCTTCCGTTTGTTATTCAAAAAAGTACACTTGCCCTTTTTCTTTCTGAAGTTTTGCTTCAAGTGCTTCAAGAAGAAGCACAGGCCAATACTAGCCTTTTTGCCTTTTTGAAACAAAGTATCATAACGCTTGATAAAATTGATTACATAGGTGTTTTTCATTTGCTCTTTTTATTTCAACTCTCTAACTACATTGGTTTTTATCCTTTAATAGAAGATAGAAAGCATCCTTATTTTGATTTAAAAAACGGTTGTTCCACAACAATAATACCTCACCACGACTTTCTTGAAGGCGCTCTCAAGAATTTATGGTTTACGCTTTGCGGCATGAAATTTGATACACAATTAGTGGAACCAATCAACAAAACACACAAAAAAAGGTTATTGGAACAATTGTTATTCTATTATCAACTTCACCTTCAAAATTTTAAAATGCCAAAATCTATTACGATTCTACATGAGCTTTTTAAATAATTTTTTTGGTATAAGTTTACTTATTGCTTGTTTGGTTCTTCAAACTATTTCAGCTCAGCATTTACAAATTATAGACGGAGAAACTCAAAGTCCATTGGAAGGTGCTATAATTGCTGATGATATAAAATCAATACAAAGAGCCACAGATAGTTTGGGGCAGGTATCATTAGTAGGTTTAGAAAATATTAGACCCCTTTTGATTCGATTTTATGGCTATGAAGATCAATATCTCGAGGAGTCACTAAACCCAAAAGATACGGTAACAGTTTTTTTATTTGCACAACAAGAACTGCTAGAAGAAATCATTTTATCGGTAGCTAGAAGTGAATCAAGTAGAAAAAAAATTGCTGAACAGGTAGCCGTCATTTCAAAAAAAGACATCCAGTTGGAGCAGCCTGCCACAGGGGCTGATATGCTTACCATTAGCCCTGGTGTTCGTGTCCAAAAATCTCAAGCTGGTGGAGGAAGCCCAGTTCTTAGAGGCTTTGAAGCCAACCGAGTGCTTTTGGTAGTTGATGGTGTGCGGCTTAACAATGCCATCTATCGAACAGGCCATTTGCAGAATGCTATCACAGTTAATCCTCACAATATAGAACGCGTAGAAGTTATTTTTGGATCATCATCAGTGGGCTATGGATCTGATGCACTTGGCGGTGTAGTGCATTATTACACAAAAAGTCCTCTGGTTAACAGTAATGAAAAATTTAAATCTTCCTTTTCAACCCATTTTCAGTCAGCCAACTGGGGATCAACAAATAATGCTACCACCGAATTAAGTTTTAAAAAATGGGCCAGCCTAACGAGTTTAAGTTATTCAAATTTTGGCGACCTTAGAATGGGCAAAAGACGTCAACACGGTTATGAGCAATGGGGATTAAACCCCATTTATTCTGACAACACTAATGCGTATTATAACTCCAGCGCTGTTGTTAATGACAATCCTAATGTTCAAAAAAACACAGCCTACAGTCAGTTTGATTTATTACAAAAGTTTGTTGTTCAGCTGCCTAAACAAAAACAATTGCTTATAAATCTACAATATTCTACTTCCTCTGACATTGACCGCTTTGACAAACTAGCTGAAATTCAAAATGAAAAACTAAGCTATGCCCAATGGTATTATGGTCCTCAAAAAAGATTTTTATTTTCTCCTCAATTCAAATTTTTTCCTGAAAAAAATTTGATGAAAAAAGGACGTTTGGTTTTAGCATATCAAAATGTAAAAGAGTCTAGAATAAACAGAAGGTTTACTAGTTTGAATAAAGTCTTTCAAGAAGAAACCGTCAATGTGTTAAGCCTAAATGGTGATTTTGATTTTAATCTTGGTCCAAAGCATCATTTTTCCTATGGTTTTGAAGGTACCTATAATGATGTTTATTCGCTTGCTTACCAGCGTGAACTAATCTTGCAAGGCAATACTATTTCTGATTATGGATATCGATATGCTAACCCTTCTCGTTATCCTAGCGCTGGTAGTTATTATGCAACTCTTGCGGCTTATGGAAATTGGATTTGGGACATCAATGATAAACTTTCTCTCAATGCAGGCTTGCGATTGACCTACACTGATATGAAAGCAAATTGGAAGGAAACCAACAATATAAACAGTTTGCTTTCTGAAGCTAAACTGAATTCAGAAGCATTGACAGAAACCATTGCCTTAATCTATCGCCCCAGAAAAAACCTTCAATGGAATATGCTTTTCTCAAGTGGTTTTAGAAGTCCAAACATTGACGATATTGGTAAAATTAGAGAAAGCAAGGGCATTTTGGTTGTTCCTAATTCTTTTTTAAAACCAGAATATGCCTATAATTTCGATATTGGGTTGATTCGAGGAAACTCTAAACAAAAGGTTTACTTTTCTCTCCGTGGATTTACCACACTCATTTCAAGACACATTACGCGTTCTGAATACACCATTTTTGCCGATAAATCAACAGAAGATTTAAATACTATTCTTTATAATGGTAATGAAGTAATAACCATTTCAAATAAAAATTTAGGCAATCGTTTTCTGTATGGAGGAACCTTTGAAAGTGAAGTCGAATTACGGTCTGATCTTTCAATCCATTCACATTTTACCCTAACAAAGGGAGATCAGAATAGCCCCTACGGACCTCTCCCGTCCATATTGCCTTTTTTTGGGGCTAGCTCACTCAACTTTTCAAATGCAAAGTGGAACTTGCGGGCTGAATGGAATTTTAATAGCGCAAAACGTCCTGTAAATTTTAGTTTAGGTGGTGAAGATGGTTTGGAAGAAACCCCCTTTTTGGGTGATTTTGGCAGTGATTTGCTCAACTATGCAGGCAGCCCGGCTTGGCATGTATTCAATCTGAGGGGATCGCATCAGTTTTCTCAGAAAACAGTACTTAATTTTGAATTGCACAATATTCTCGACGTGCATTATCGCCCCTTTGCTTCTGGATTGTCTGCACCCGGGCGAAGCCTAAATCTAGGTCTTAAGGTTGATTTATAGTATTATTCTTTACTCCTATTCTTTTAAGTATAGAGGGAATAGACCACAAATTCATATTTTCTTGTTCTAAAAAATATCAATGAAAATGGTTACTTTCGCACATCTGTTTAGAAGATTGATTTTAGAGCATGAAATATACAGAATATGACAGCTTGGATTTGCCAGCCATTGCAAATCGAATAGAAACTTTTTGGAAAACAGATAATACATTTTCAAAAAGCATTTCTCAACGAGAGGGTGCCCCCCCGTTTGTGTTTTATGAAGGTCCTCCCTCCGCTAATGGAAAACCAGGCATTCATCATGTTATGGCCCGGAGCATTAAAGATATTTTTTGCCGTTACAAAACCCAAAAAGGATTTCAAGTACACCGAAAAGCAGGATGGGATACACACGGTTTACCAGTCGAATTGGGAGTAGAAAAGGAATTAGGCATTACTAAAGAAGATATTGGTAAATCCATTAGTGTGTCCGATTATAATGAAGCCTGTAAAAAGGCCGTTATGAAATATACTGACCTTTGGAATCAATTGACTCAAAAGATGGGGTATTGGGTCGATATGGAAAATCCTTATGTGACCTATACCTCAAAGTATATTGAATCTGTATGGTGGCTGCTTAAACAGATTCATGAAAAAGGAATGCTTTATAAAGGATATACTATTCAACCTTATTCTCCTATTGCCGGGACAGGGCTAAGCTCACATGAATTAAATCAACCGGGCACATATAAAGATGTCACTGATACTACCATTACTGCACAATTTAAAACACTGAAGGAAAGTTTACCTAAAACCTTTCAAAAAGAAATTCCACTCTACATTTTGGCTTGGACAACTACTCCGTGGACATTGCCCTCTAACACTGCCCTTACAGTAGGTAAAAAAATTGATTATGTGATTTTACATACCTTCAATCAATATACATTTGAACCTATCAGAGTTTTATTAGCAGACGCATTACT
The DNA here is from genome assembly GCA_002457295.1 of Flavobacteriales bacterium MED-G22. The sequence continues at coordinate 40,720 of NTKF01000001.1, read as the reverse complement.
TTCAAAACAATTAGGAAAAAAATATAAAGTTGTTGCAGAAGAGAAAAACCTAAAAAGCTATAAAGGGGGAGACAAAAAAATTCCTTATTATATAGAAGCACACTGCAAGGGTATAGATTTAATAGGCATACGCTATGAACAATTGTGGGATGAAGCTCCCCTACCCATGCACCATCCAGAAAATGCTTTTCGAATCATAAGTGGTGATTTTGTGACTACTAACGAAGGAACTGGCATTGTTCACACAGCACCTACATTTGGAGCCGATGACGCATTAGTTGCTAAAGAAGCTATTCCAGAAGTACCCGCTTTAGTTGTTGAAGATGAAAATGGTCATGCCGTACCCTTGGTCGATCTTAAAGGACGTTTTAGAAAAGAAATGGGACGTTTGGCCAATAAGTTTGTTAAGAACCAATATTACCCAGAGGGTGAAGCTCCTGATAAATCGGTCGATGTAGAAATTGCTATTCATCTTAAAGAAATGAATAGTGCTTTTAAAGTAGAAAAATATGTGCACTCTTATCCTAATTGTTGGCGTACCGATAAGCCTATTTTATATTATCCCCTTGATTCGTGGTTCATAAAAGTGAGCGATGTCAAAGAACGAATGTTTGAATTAAACAAAACAATCAATTGGAAACCCAAAGCTACCGGCGAAGGGCGATTTGGTAATTGGTTGGCTCAAGCTAATGATTGGAATTTGTCTCGTTCTCGATTTTGGGGTATTCCTCTACCCGTTTGGAGAACTGAGTCTGGAGACGAAACAAAAGTTATTGGGTCTTTAGAAGAGCTTATTGGTGAAATTAAGAGTGCCATTGAACAAGGATTGATGAGAGAGAATCCTTTTGAGAAATTTAAAGTAGGAGACAACGATACTTCTAATTATGAACAGATTGACCTACATAAAAATACAGTGGATCAAATCATATTGTCAAGTTCTACAGGTCACCCCATGCGCCGAGAAACTGATTTGATAGATGTTTGGTTTGACTCTGGTGCAATGCCCTATGCCCAATGGCATTATCCTTTTGAAAACAAAGATAAAATTGACAACAATCGACGGTTTCCAGCAGATTACATAGCTGAAGGTGTGGATCAAACCAGAGGGTGGTTTTATACGCTACATGCAATAGGCACCCTTGTTTTTGATCAAATAGCTTATAAGAATGTGGTTTCTAATGGTCTTGTTTTGGACAAAAGCGGCCAAAAAATGTCTAAGCGACTAGGCAACGCGATAGATCCATTTGATACACTAAAACACTATGGTCCAGATGCTACACGCTGGTATATGATTTCAAACGCCAACCCCTGGGATAATCTTAAGTTTGATGTAGAAGGGATTGGTGAAGTGCGCCGTAAGTTTTTTGGGACACTATACAACACATATTCTTTTTTTAGCATGTATGCTAACATTGATTACTTTGTAAACCAAGAAAAGGCCATTCCTTTCAAAAATCGAAGTGAACTTGATCAATGGATTTTATCTGAACTGAATAGTCTCATTTTATATGTAGCGGGCTCTTATGACGATTATGAACCAACTCGAGCATCTAGAGCCATTTCTGAATTTGTTCAAGAAAAATTGAGCAATTGGTATGTGCGGTTAAACAGAAGAAGATTTTGGAAAGGTGAATACGGTCAAGACAAATTAGCAGCCTATCAAACCCTTCACAAGTGTTTAGTGGTAGTGAGTCAATTAGCAGCCCCTATAGCTCCTTTTTATATGGATCAACTCTATCAAGACCTGAATTTAGAGAAGCAATCTGTACATCTCTCTCAATTCCCTAGAGCAAACAAAGAACAAATTAATGCAGCCTTAGAAGCTCAAATCAATATGGCTCGCAACCTAACTTCTCTGGCACTTTCGTTGCGAAAAAAAGCACAAATAAAAGTTCGTCAGCCGCTTCAAAAACTGGTTGTCCCTGTTAAAAACATGCAAGAAAGAGCAATGGTAAAAAAAGTGGAAGAACAACTGAAACTGGAAATAAATGTAAAAGAAATTGAAGTTCTTGATAATGCAGATTCATTATTAGTCAAAGAAATAAAACCTAATTTTAAGGTATTAGGCCCAAAATATGGAAAGTCTATGAGCATTGTGGCTCAAAGAATCAAAACCTTAAATCCAGAGCAAATAAAAACATTAGAAGAAAAAAAATCCGTCTCTATTCAATTAAATGAAAAAAATATTACTTTAGAGCTCGCCGATGTTGAAATCTATTTTAAAGATATTCAAGGATGGCAGGTCGCACAAGGCCATGGATTGAGTGTGGCGTTGGATGTTACGCTCAACGACACCTTAATACAAGAAGGAGTTAGTAGGGAGTTGGTGAATCGTATTCAAAATCTAAGAAAAGAGCATGGCTTCGAAATCACTGATACAATTGGAATAGAACTGGAGTTACAACCAGAATTACAAGTCGCTGTCGAGCAGAACAAAGACTATGTGTTGACAGAAACACTTGGAGTAACGCTAGATTTTATCTCGAAAATTGAAAAAGGAACAATTATAGAGTTTGATAACATAAAAACTAAGATTAACATACAAAAGATTGAATCATGAATACAGACACAAAAACTCGTTATTCTGATGTAGAATTAGAAGATTTTAGAAAACTAATCGAAGAAAAAATTGAGAAAGCCCAAGCTGATTTGGAGCTTCTAAGAAGTGCATACATGAATGACAGCAACAACGGCACAGATGACACTGCCCCAACATTCAAAGCCTTTGAAGAAGGTTCAGAAACAATGTCTAAAGAAGCTAATACTCAATTGGCTATACGACAAGAGAAATTTATAAGAGATTTAAAAAACGCTTTAGTCCGAATTGAAAACAAAACCTATGGCATTTGCCGAGTTACTGGCAAACTAATCACTAAAAAGCGACTGTTTTTAGTTCCTCACGCAACCTTAAGTATTGAAGCTAAAAACCTTCAGAAATAAATTTACTCTTGGCCTTGTTGTAAGTCTACTTTGGGGATGGCTTTCAGCACAAAAGGTGATTGAAAAAGAGTTTATTCTTCCAACGGATGCCCAAGTGGAATTAGTTTTTCCATGGGCTGATCATATTAATTTTCAAGGAATCAAAGACGAAATTCCTTTAAAAATTATTTACAGAACTGAAGGAGAATATCAAAATCAAACCTTCTTATCTCAAGCCAAAAATATTGATGCCCTCCGTATTGAAGAAAAGTTTTCTCCCCTCGCCTTAAAGCCAAACGATAAATTGAGTGCACATAAAAATATTGTGTCCAATGTAACAATATATGCCCCCGAGGCAGTCAAAGTATTGTTAGAGGTGAAAGATGCTGTTGTAGAAATTTTGGGTAGTGTTTCAGAATTGGATTTGCAACAACAGAATGGGCTCTGTTTGTGGGAAGCGTCACTCCAAAAGGGGCATATTGAAAGTGTAGAATCAAATGTGAAAGTCCACTCAAAAAGTATTCGTGTTTTAGCATCCAGTCAAAATGGAAGTGTTGACATTCTTCCAATAGGTGAGAAACCACCACAATTGATAGTTCAGTCGATAAATGGAGATATAATGCAACGCTGAATTGTATATTTTTTAATTTAGCACCTTATCTTAATGACAAATAAACTGGAACTTAAGAAAACATCCTTATCATTAGTTTGGTCCCTCATCATCATCTTAGGGGTGCTCCTTATAGATCAAGGAAGTAAAATCTATATTAAGCTACACTACCCCCTCACGCTTTATGGAGATCAAGCCATTGTAGATTGGGGGTTTTTTAAACTTCTTTTTGTAGAAAACAAAGGAATGGCTATGGGCACAAAGCTCAACGACTTATTGCCCTTTCTCAGTGAAAAAACAGCTAAGTTACTATTGACCATTGTTCGCCTAATTGCCATTGTTGCCATAGGCTTTTGGCTATGGCAACATATAAAAAAAAGAAGCTCAAGAACACTCATTTGGGCATTGTGTCTCATTTTTGCTGGAGCTCTTGGCAACATTATTGACTCTGTGTTTTATGGATCCCTTTTTTCTAGTAGTTTTGGTCAAATAGCTACACTCCTTCCAGAGCAAGGCTATGCGCCGCTCTTTTTTGGGCACGTTGTTGATATGCTACAGTTTCCTTTGGCTAGTTGGGTATGGCCTGAGTGGATACCATTTATCGGAGGTAAATCCTATACCTTCTTTCAATACATTTTTAATATCGCCGACACTTCAATTAGTACTGGAGTTGGTCTTCTTATTGTTTTCAATAAAAAGATTTTTGGCCAAGCTAGTTCTCAAAAAGAATAGATTATATCTGGACTAATAACATAGTCTAACGCTATATCGGTTGTTTCTATATCTTGTATTTTTTCAACTGGCGTGAAAAAAGTTAGGCCAACCTTAATAGTTGAAGGGGTACAATGAGACAAAAATTTATCATAATACCCTTTCCCATACCCAACCCTATGTCCCTTTTTATCAAAGGCCAATAGGGGCACAAATACCACTTCAATGGTGTTGGGCACCATTTGAATGCCTTTCTGAGGCTCAACTATTCCCAAATGATTTGCCTTTAATAAGGTGTCGTCTGTGAGTAAAATATGCTCTAATTTATTGCCTACTATTTTAGGCAAAACGACTTGCTTATCTTTTCCCTGCAACATGGTCAACAGTGGGAGAGTGTCCACTTCTTTTTTATGCTGCATTGGTAAAAAAAGATGAAAAATGGAGCGGTTCCACAAGGGAAGATTTACACATTGTTGGGCAATTGCCAGACTTTTTTCTGCATGTGTGTTATCTAATAGCTTCTTTCTTTTTGCTAAAAAACTTTTCCTAAGCTCCTCTTTGGTCAATCCCATTAAAGGCAAATATGCAAAATAAATCTCATAAAAAAAGAAGTGAAATTTTAATAGATTTTAGAATTCTATACCTTCGTAAGTATGGAACTGGAAAGAGTAGAAATACAATTGAAAAGTTTACCAGAAGTAGCCGGTGTTTATCAATATTTTGATAAGACTGACAAGATGCTTTATGTAGGTAAGGCTAAAAACTTAAAAAAAAGGGTCAATTCCTATTTCACTAAAACCCATGCTAATAGAAGAACTTCTGTATTGGTCAAGCAAATTCACCGTATAGAGCACATAGTGGTAGACACCGAAATGGATGCGCTTTTATTAGAAAATAGCTTGATTAAAGAACATCAGCCACGCTATAATGTAATGCTCAAAGACGATAAAACCTACCCTTGGATTTGTATCAAAAACGAACCCTACCCACGAATTTTTACTACCCGAAAAATCATTCGAGATGGATCTGAATATTATGGTCCCTACACCAGCATGAAAACGGTTCGTACGTTGCTCAATTTAATTAAAAGCCTATATCCACTGCGGAGTTGTAACTACGATTTAAAAGAAAATAAGATTAAAGCCAATAAGTTTAAAGTGTGTTTAGACTACCATCTTGGCAATTGCTTAGGCCCTTGTGAGTCTAAGATGGAACAAGGAATCTACGATGCAAACATTATGGCTATTAGACAAATTATCAAAGGAAATTTTAAAGCATCTTTGTCCGCTTTTGAGAAACAAATGAAAACTTTTGCAGAAGCCCTTGCCTTTGAAAAGGCTCAACAAATCAAAGTAAAAATAGAGATTCTCAAAAACTACCAAGCAAAATCAACCGTAGTTAATCCCAAGATTAATCATGCAGATGTGTTTGCCCTTTTTTCAGATGAATCTCATGCCTATATCAACTATATGCAAATTGCTCATGGAGCTATAGTGCGCTCACACACCCTTGACCTTAAGAAAAAATTAGATGAAGCGGATACAAAACTTTTGCAACTGGCCATTGTTGAATTGCAACAACGCTTTGATAGCAATACCAAAGAAATCTATAGCTCACATCCTGTAGCGTTAGGATCATCTTATAAAATCCTTGTGCCTCAACAAGGCGATAAAAAGAAATTAGTAGAACTGTCTATGCAAAATGCCAAGTTTTATCGCTTAGAACAATTCAAACAAATGAAAATTGTTGATCCAGAACGACATATTAAACGAATCATGGCCCAAATGCAAGCTGATCTTCGACTATCCGCTCACCCTTATCATATTGAATGCTTTGATAACTCAAACCTCCAAGGAAGCAATCCTGTAGCTGCTTGTGTGGTATTCAGAAATGGAAAGCCAAGTAAAAAAGAATATCGTCATTTTAGTATAAAATCTGTTGCGGGCCCTAACGACTTTGCTTCGATGGAAGAAGTTGTTTTTAGACGCTATAAGCGCCTATTAGAAGAAGACGCCTCTTTGCCTCAACTCATTGTGGTAGACGGTGGAAAAGGGCAACTTTCCTCCGCTGTTAAAAGTTTAGAGCTTTTGGGACTCAGAGGGAAAATTGCCATTGTAGGTATTGCTAAAAGACTAGAAGAAATATTTTTTCCTGATGACCCAATTCCACTTTATATTGATAAAAAATCCGAATCGTTAAAAATAATTCAAAGGGCAAGAGACGAAGCACACCGCTTTGGTATCCAATTGCATCGCAAGAAAAGGAGTAAAGGGGGACTTCAATCTCAAATTGACCATCTGCCCGGTATTGGCCCTAGCACAAGATCTCAATTATTGAGAAAATTCAAGTCCTTCAAACGAGTGCAAGCCGCTACTGAAAAAGATTTAATTGACCTATTTGGTCCTAAAAGAGGAAAGAAAATTCATAATGCCTTAATGAATTTCTCAAAATAAAACGCACTGATTTTAAAAAAAATTTAACCTCTATCCACAAGTTGAATGTTTATTTTTGTGAGATGCAACATAAATGGATCCTTTATTTTTTAGTTTTTATTCTGTCTTCTTTCTCCGAACTCCAACATGAGAAAGAACCCAAACCAGAGCTCCCATTTAAAGATGGTGAATGGTTTGAGTTTCGAATTTATTATGGAATTTTTAATGCGAGTTATGCTAGCCTCTCCCTTGAGAAAAAAGAGCTTGATGGTAAAGAAGTTTTTCATGCAAAGGGCTATGGCCGTACTACGGGTCTTGCCCGTTGGTTTTTTAAGGTTGAAGACCATTATGAAACCTATTTTGATGCTGAAAATGGACTGCCATACAAATTTATTAGAGACATTGATGAGGGAGGCTACACAAAAAATGTAGAGATTCAATTTGATCATGACAGTCTATTAGCTCGGATCAATGACAAAAAGAAAAAAGAGCAATATAATGTCCCTTTTGAGCCAAATGCTCAAGATTTATTGTCCAGCTTTTATTACCTCAGAAACTTTTATCCAGAGGATGAAATAAAAGAAAATGAGAGTTTTAGTATTAATATGTTTTTTGATCAAGAAAACTATGTTTTTCAGCTCAAGTTCCTTGGCAAGGAAACCATAAACACCAAATTTGGAAAGGTCCCCTGCTTGAAATTTCGCCCCATGGTTCAATCAGGAAGAGTATTTAAGGAGCAGGAAAGTGTTACCCTATGGGTTTCTGCCGATAAAAATAAAATTCCTATCCGCATTCAGGCTGACATAGTGGTGGGATCTATCTATGCTGATTTAGAAAATTTTAAAAATTTAAATCATCCCTTTAGTATAACGGTCGATCAATAGTTGGGAAAATAAAAAACTCGTGTAAAACTTTTTTTGAATACCGTTTTATTATATGCTAGCTATTGCGAAATTTGAAAGATATTATTTTGCCATGCGATTGATTCTTTCTGTTCTCGTATTTCTTCTTATGGTAAGTTGTAGTGACAAAAATTCAGTGTTACCCTCCTCGCCCTCTCCTGAGGTCTACACAAACCATGTTATTGTTCCAAAAAAAGAATTTGGTTTGGATTTGAATTTTTTTGAAAAGAAGGAGAAGAAAATTCAACGTGGCGATACTTTTGGTTCGATACTTGAAGCAAATGGAATAGATTATCCCGAAGTGCATACCATTGTAAACCGCATTAAAAACAGTGTGAACGTTAGAAAACTTCAATTGTATAAGCCTTATAGCCTATTTTTTTCAAAAGACAGTTTGAAACAATTAGAATATTTTGTTTATCACCCCAACGTGGAGAGCTACACTATTGTTCATTTGAAAGATAGTATCTATGGGAAAACGATTTTTAAAGAAGTGAAAGTTAGAGAGCTTGAAGCTGCAGGAATCATTACCTCTTCCCTTTATGAGACAATGAAAAGTATTGGTGTTAGCGACGCACTCACTTTTTATATGGCAGATGTGTATGCTTGGACCATCGACTTTTCCAGACTATATCCTGGAGATCGTTTCAAAATTATTTATGAGGAAAAATTCGTGAATGATAGCCTCTCTGTAGGTATCAAAAAAATAAAAGCAGCTTATTTTGAACATCAAAACAAACCCTATTATGCTTTTGAGTTTGAAGATCCACAAAAGGGAATCGTTGATTATTTTGATGATCGAGCGAAGAATTTGAGAAGAGCCTTCTTGAAAGCTCCCGTAAAATTTAGTCGCATTTCTTCTCGCTACAATTTAAGAAGAAGGATCGCCTATTATGGAAATCGAATTCGACCCCACAAAGGGACTGACTTTGCCGCTAACGTCGGCACGCCAATTTTAGCAACCGCTAATGGTGTGGTTGTCAAATCGTCTTACAGCAAAGGCAATGGAAACTATGTAACCCTAAGACATAATGAAACCTATAGCACCCAGTATCTGCACATGAAGAGAAGAAAAGTGCGGAGAGGACAAAAAGTGGCCCAAGGGGAAGTAATCGGTTGGGTTGGTATGACAGGCAATACATCAGGCCCCCATGTTTGTTATCGTTTTTGGAAAAATGGAAGACAAGTGGATCCATTCAAACAAAAGCTCCCAGAAGCCAAACCCATTTCTGAGTTCTCCAAAAAACTTTTTTTAGAATTTATTGAACCCATAAAATACCAACTTGACTGCATGAGTTTTGACCAAAATGATGCTACACCACAACGTATAACATTTCATAAAAATGCTGTGAATGATCCTTCCTAACCATAATCCAAAAACGCTCAAAAATTGGAGCCGCCTAGAACAACATTTTCAATCAATTAGGAACCTTTCCATCAAAGATCATTTTGCTGCAAATGCGCAGCATAGTAAAGTGTTTCAATGGCATTGGAAAGATTTTTTTATTGATCTTTCCAAAAACAGATGGAATGAAGAAACACTTTCCATACTTCTTGAATTAGCCAAAGAGGCAGAACTTCCAAAAGCCATCGATTCTTATTTTAATGGAAGTGCTATCAATCAAACCGAAAACAGGGCGGTGCTTCATACTGCTTTACGGCAAATAAATGCTGACCCCCTTTTTGTCAATAAAGAAAATATCATTCCATTAGTACAAGAGACAAAAGAGAAAATGTATGCATTTTCAGAGGCAGTTATTTTTGGAAAATGGAAAGGCTATAGTGGGAAATCCATCACACACGTAGTTAATATTGGCATTGGTGGCTCTGATCTTGGCCCTGCAATGGTATCCGAGGCCTTAGCGTTCTATAAAAATCATCTTGAGGTACGCTTTGTCTCCAATGTTGAAGGAGATCATGTTCGAGAAAGCCTTAAGGGACTTAACCCCGAAACGACACTTTTTGTTGTGGTGTCCAAAACTTTTACTACTCAAGAAACATTAAGTAATGCTCAAACCATTCGTAAGTGGTTTTTAGAGTCTGCCCCAGAAAAGGGGATTACTCAACATTTTGTAGCAGTTTCGACTAATTTGGAAAAAATTGATGCCTTCGGCATAGCTCCAGAAAATGTTTTCCCAATGAATGATTGGGTTGGAGGTCGGTTTTCTCTGTGGAGTGCAGTGGGCCTTAGCATTTGCTTGGGTATTGGGTCTAAGCATTTTGAACAACTTCTCCAGGGAGCGGGTGAAATGGATGTTCACTTCAAAACAACGCCTTTTGAAAATAATATCCCAGTCCTATTAGCACTATTAAGTTTGTGGTACAATAACTTTTGGAAAGCTGAAACAGAAGTTTTGGTTCCCTACACTCAATATTTAAAAAATTTCCCTACCTATTTACAACAGGCCATTATGGAGAGCAATGGAAAAGGGGTTGATAGAGATGGAAATTCAGTCACATATCAAACAGGAACAATTGTTTGGGGTGCGCCAGGAACAAATGCACAACATGCTTTTTTCCAGTTGTTGCATCAGGGTACCAAACTTATCCCTGCGGATTTTATTGGATTTAAAAAGGCACTGCATGGGGATAAAAAACATCAATCCAAGTTGATGGCTAATTTTATTGCTCAAACAGAAGCCCTCATGATGGGTAAATCAGAAAAAAAAGTGGAAGAAGAACTTTTTAGTAAAGGCCATTCCAAAGAGCACATTCAACAATTGACACCGTTTAAGGTTTTTGAAGGCAATCGCCCCACCAATAGCTTGTTGATTGAACAGCTTACTCCAAAAAGCCTTGGTGCACTAATTGCATGTTATGAGCATAAAATTTTTGTTCAAGGGGTATTGTGGAATATTTTTAGTTATGACCAATGGGGAGTTGAGCTGGGTAAACAACTGGCAAACGTAGTTTTAGATGATTTTGAAGCTTTGGTTCCTCAACCTCACGATCCTTCCACCACAAAATTAATTGAACTTTTGAAAAACATTTAATTAATCAAAGTGTAACGCTTTAACTTTCAGTTGCAGACCTGTAGAATTATTATACCTATTTTCCTCTAGAGTAAAACAAATTGAAAAAGACTTTTGAGATTTAACATCAAGAAGGTGATGGGCTTGTTGAAAAGCAATACCTGCCATTTTTTGTCCGGTCTGGTCAATCAATTCTAATCGTAAATGCTTATTGTCTTTTCCCACAACTTTTGAACCACCCGCATCTTTACACTCATGAACAACAAAAACTGGGCGTAAATTAAGTGGCCCAAATGGAGTCATTTGTTCCATGATTCGAAACACTTTTGGGCTGAGATCATCAAACCCTACTTCTAAATCGTAGTCTAATTGTGGTTCTCTTTGATCTGGTTTTAATTGCTCTTTAACTACCTCTTCAAATCGAGTTTTGAACCCCTCTAATTGATTGGGTTGAAGTGTGAGGCCGGCAGCGTATTTGTGACCTCCAAACTGTATCAAATAATCTTGACTAGCTTCTAAGGCTTGATAAACATCAAATCCTTTTACAGAACGAACCGAGCCAACCAAATGATTTCCCCCTTGAGTCAAGACTACTGTCGGTCTATAATAGTGTTCTATCAATCTTGAAGCCACAATTCCTATGACTCCTTTATGCCAATGGGGAGCAAACACAACATTGGTATATACTAACTCATTCTCTGCAACCTGCAGTAACGCCTCTTCAGTTATTTTTTCATCTTTTGTACGACGTTCTGAATTATTAAATTCTATAGCTCTTGCAATAGGCCGAACCTCATCAATTGACAAAGAAGTGAGCAAACGAACAGCATTTATCCCATGCTCCATGCGACCAGCTGCATTGATTCTTGGGGCCAACCTAAACACTAAGTCTGATACATTCACGGGTCTTTTAAGTTCATTCACAAAGTATCGAATTCCGACTCTTGGTGCGGCATTAATTTGCTTCAAACCAAAATAGGTGAGTATTCTGTTTTCTCCAATCATGGGAACAATATCAGCTGCTGTTGCTGTGGCCACCAAATCTAAAAAGGGCATTAAATCCTCTTGTGTTGCTCCTTTTTTTTGGTTGAGCGCTTGGACTAATTTAAACCCTATCCCACAACCGCAAAGGTGCTCAAAGGGATACGAACAATCTGATCTTTTAGGGTCTAATACTGCAACCGCATTGGGCAAGCTAGCTCCTGGTCTGTGATGATCACAAATAATAAAATCAATCTCCAATTCAGAAGCGTAGTTGACTTGGTCAATCGCTTTTATGCCACAATCTAAGGCTATGATTAATGAAACCTCTTTCTCTTTAGCCACTTCAATCCCTTTACGAGAAATTCCATATCCTTCCAGGTATCGATCTGGGATGTAAGAAAAAACGTTTGTTAAGGGTTTCAAATAGGAATAAACTAAAGCCACAGAAGTGGTACCGTCGACATCATAGTCCCCATAAACCATAATTCTTTCTTTTTCAGCAATTGCTTTTTCAATACGTTCAACTGCTGAAAACATATCTTGCATTAGAAATGGATCGTGAAGAACATCCCATTGAGGGCGGAAAAAATCTTTCGCAGCTTCATATGTTGTTATTTTACGTTGAACTAAAAGAGACGCTATTGTTTGGGGCACCTGCAGTGCCTCTTGTAAGATTTTTACTTTTTGATTGTCTGGAGAAGGTGTAGGTTTCCAAAGCATTACATTAAGGTTTTATTCCTTCTACACATACCACTATTTCTCCTTTGGGGGGATTTTGTTCAAAGAAAAGTAGGGCAGATTGAAGGGTTAATGGATATACTGTTTCATGGAGTTTTGTCAACTCTCGAAGAATTACCAGTTTTCTATCTGGTCCAAGATGGGGCATCAACTGTTGCAATGTTTTCACTAGCTTATGTGGGCTCTCATAAAAAACTATCGTTCTTGTTTCTTCCGCTAAAGAAGACAAGCGCTTTTGTCTCCCTTTTTTGGGAGGTAGAAAACCCTCGAAAATAAAACGGTCTGAGGGCAGTCCACTTTGCACTAAAGCGGGAATTAGTGCCGTAGCCCCAGGTAAACATTCAACAGGAACTTCTTTTTCTAAAGCGGCTCTGACAAGCAAATAGCCCGGGTCTGATATGCCTGGAGTGCCAGCGTCTGAAATGAGAGCTATGGTTAGTCCGCTTTGCAATCGGTCAATGATCTTATTCAGTTTTTTATGCTCATTATGCATGTGAAAACTTTCACAAGGCGTTTTGATGTCATATTTTTTGAATAGCTTTCCACTCGTTCGAGTGTCTTCAGCTAAAATCAAATCTACCTCTTGTAACTTTCGTAAAGCTCTTAGCGTGATGTCCTCTAAGTTTCCAATGGGGGTAGGTATAAGAATGAGCTTAGACATCAAAAAGTGCTTAAATGAATTATCAATTTCATTTAGTTAGGAGGATCGAAATAAAGCTCTATTACACGCAAAAAACGTTCTTCATAGGTATCCTTCCCCAACCAGTTATTGTATTCAGGCTTTACCATTTCATTAATAAATGCCTTAGCTTCATCCAGTGTAGAATAAGTGAATATTTGCCTTATTACACGCTGATAGTCAGAATTTTCATTATTAAATAAATGTTTGATAAAAGCAATGCGGTCATTCAAATCAATCTTTAAATCTTTTGAAAAACGATCATTGATTCGGGGTTTATCTTCAATTATGGAGGTTTTTTTTTCTTCTTCAACTGCTTCTTTCTTTTCAAATGTGGTAGAGTGAGCTGCGTCTTGAAACAATTCTTCAGGCATCGTCTGATCTGGCATTTCGGTAAGGATATCATTAATAGTATCCATTAGAGGGGCAACATCTAGACTATCTTCTTCGCTGCTAACTGAGCTATTTTGTTTTTTGAGAGAGACATTTTCCAGCCTAGAAACGGCAGATTTAAATTGTGCTTGCTGAGTTTCCCATACAGAGGTCTTGTCTTTTTGCTGTTCTATGAAAGTATAAACCGTAAGCAGTTCATATAGTTTTTTTGCTTTTTCTTTCCAAAAAAGGGGTTGTACATTATCAGAAGAAGAAATGATTTCCTTAGCTAATTCTTCTATCAATTCTTTTAACTTTTCTATCATACTAATACTGTTTTCTACCCGTCATAATTCATACCTTTGTTAAGGGAGTACTTCACAGGGTATTCCTTATTAAAAGTAGAAAATTACAAAATGTTTTTAGAAAACACGGTAAACCCAAAAGAACAATTTGGTTGGATAGAGGTGATTTGTGGTTCAATGTTTTCAGGTAAAACTGAAGAATTGATACGCCGATTGAAAAGGGCTCAATTTGCACAACAAAAGATTGAAATATTTAAACCGGCCATCGATGTTCGATATGATGACAGCTTAGTGACCTCACATGATGACAATCAAATAATATCCACCCCAGTTCCAGCTGCCGCTAATATAGCTTTATTGGCAGATGGCTGTGAAGTAGTTGGCATCGATGAGGCTCAATTTTTTGATGATGAGATTGTGCAAGTCTGTAATGATTTAGCTAACAGAGGCGTTCGGGTTATTGTTGCTGGTTTAGATATGGATTATAAGGGCAACCCATTTGGTCCTATCCCTGCCCTGATGGCTACCGCTGAATATGTCACAAAGGTACACGCTGTTTGCACGAGAACGGGCAATTTGGCCCAATACAGCTTCCGTCATACGGCAAACAAAAACCAAGTCTTGATAGGTGAAAAAGAGCACTACGAACCCCTTTCTAGAGCCGCATTTTTTAATGCCATGAAAACGCATAGAAAAGAGAAAGAGCCCTCTAAAAAAAAGAAAAAATAATTGAATAAACTCCATATATATTTATCTCACTTAGAGCATAACTTTACAGTATTGAAGGGGCTCATCAAACCTTCAACAGCATTAATTGGTGTAGTCAAAGCAAGTGCTTATGGAACCGATGCCGTTTCCATTGCTTTATGTCTAGAAGCTTTGGGTATAGACCGATTAGCTGTTGCCTACACTGCCGAGGGAGTTGCCCTCAAAAAGGCAGGCATAAAATGCCCCATTATGGTTTTTTATCCTCAACACGAATCGCTTGAAACTCTTTTAGAGTATAATCTTGAGCCCGTTGCCTACAGTGTTAGAATTTTAAATAAACTACAATCTCTGGCAGTGGACAATACATTGAAGCCTATTCCTTTACATCTTAAATTCAATACAGGATTAAATCGCCTTGGGTTTGCTCCTTCGATAGTAGAGGAAATAGTTTCAAAGAGCCAAAGTGATTATTTCAACTTAATTAGTATTTATTCTCATTTAGCTGCTAGTGAAGAACAACGCCCTTCGCAAATATGTGAAACTCAAATTGAAAAGTTTTTAGAATTAAAACGAAAAAGCAAAAAAATAGTTTCAGAAACAGTCGCTTTCCATTTATTGAATAGTTCTGGCATATTCAACTATTCAGAACATCAGCACGATGCTGTGCGAAGTGGTATTGCGCTCTATGGATTTGCTAATCACCCAGAATGGGATGCGATGCTCAAACCAGTAAGTCAATTGACATCAACGATTCTTCAGATTGTTTCTGTAAAAAAAGGAGAAACAGTGGGCTATAATTCCGGTTGGGTTGCTCAACATGATGCTCAAATAGCTACACTCCCACTGGGGCATGCAGATGGAATAGGTAGGCAATTTGGTCTAGGAAAAATTCAAGTTAGCATCAATGGAAAAAAAGCAAGTATCGTGGGTAATGTTTGTATGGACATGTGTATGATTGATGTGACCAAAATTGATTGCCATGAAGGGGATGAGGTAGAACTATTTGGTTTTAAAAACTCCGCAGAAAAAGTAGCAAAGTCAGGAGATACTATTTCTTATGAGCTCCTTTCAAATGTTGGTCAAAGAGTGGAACGAATTATTCACAGGTAGAGATAATGTTTGTTTTACAACATTTTCTGATTGTGTTGAAATAACAATTCACATGCGTTGTGCTCTATTTAAATTCACATTACATTTGCCTCAAATTTTAAACTATGAAATTAGCAGTAGTAGGTGCCACAGGTATGGTAGGGCATGTGATGTTAAAAGTCTTGGAGGAGCATGAATTTCCAATGGATGAACTTCTTTTAGTTGCCTCGTCACGTTCTGTAGGAAAATCACTTTCATTTAAGGGAGAACAAATTGAAGTCATTGGCTTAGAAACCGCTTTAGCAGCTAAACCAGATCTGGCTTTATTTTCAGCAGGTGGAGCCACCTCTTTGGAATGGGCCCCTAAATTTGCAGCTGAAGGAGTCAAAGTGATTGACAATTCTTCTGCCTGGCGTATGGATCCAACTATTAAATTAGTCGTTCCTGAAATTAATGCAAGTGTACTTACTCCAGAAGATATGATTATTGCTAATCCTAATTGTTCTACCATCCAAATGGTGATGGCCCTAGCTCCACTTCATGAAAAATATGGGTTACAAAGATTGGTCATCTCTACCTACCAATCGATTACTGGCACAGGTGTCAAAGCTGTTGAACAATTAGAAAATGAAACTGCTGGTATAGAGGGGCCAAAGGTCTATCCACACCCTATTCATAAAAATGCATTACCCCATTGTGATATTTTTCTAGAAAACGCCTATACAAAGGAAGAAATGAAATTAGTGCATGAAACTAGAAAAATTTTAGGAGCACCCGATATGGCTATCACTGCTACAGCTATTCGAATTCCGGTTGTTGGGGGGCATAGTGAATCAGTCAATGTGAGTCTTGAAAAATCGTTTGACCTAGAGGAAGTCAGAAGCCTTTTAGACGCCACTCCAGGTGTAGTTGTTCTTGACGATCCTGAAAATAATGTATATCCCATGCCTCTACAAGCGGCAGATCAGGATGAGGTTTTTGTAGGGCGTATTCGGAGAGATGAATCGATCGAAAACGGATTGAATTTGTGGGTAGTAGCAGACAACTTAAGAAAAGGTGCCGCCACAAATACAATTCAAATTGCTGAATTTTTAGTCAATAATCAATTGCTATAGTTTGTTCTACTATTGTGCTGCTAAAATAGTTTCTACTTGAGGCCTAATTAAACTATTCCAAAGAATATATCCCTCTTTGTTTAAATGCAATTTATCACTGCGGAATAATTCTTTTTTAGGTAAGCCCTCAGCATTCAAAAAATGTGAAGTCGTTTCTAAAAAAACCATCTTTGAATGAGAGGCACAATAGTCCTTCAGTGCCATGTTTAACTCGTTAATTTTAGGCCATAAATGCCATCTGCTTTCTGTAGGCGTAATTGAAATTTGTAAAATTGGGAGGGTAGGATGCTTTTTTCGAATACGCTTGATCACATAGTCATAGTTTCTTAGTATCGTTTTAACACTTTCATTAGAATTTTTTTGACTAATGTCATTTGCCACAAAACAAACAATCATACTAAGATCGTGCTGGTTTAAAATGGTGTCTATGTAGAAAATAAGGTCTCTAAAATGAGCTCCCCCATAGCCTCTTTGAATGAGTGGCATAGGAGCCATATCTTCCTTTAGGGTTTCCCACAAACGAATACTCGAGCTTCCCAAAAACAGAACAGATTTAGGTGCATAGTCTTCTTTTGTATCAAGTTCCTTAAACTTTTCAATTTCTGGAATTGCCCATGCGTAGGTGTCTTGTTCATATTGTTTTAAGGGAGAACATCCATCTAAAAAAAGACAAAGGATAAAGAATATACTTAAGAGGAGGATCCGTTTCATTTTAGTCTTCCATACTAAAATTTTCCATAAATTTTGTAGTATAATTTCCCTCAATATAGTCTGGGTGCTCCATTAACTTTTTATGAAAAGGAATAGTTGTTTTGATGCCCTCAATAACAAATTCTTCTAAAGCTCTTTTCATTTTATTGATCGCTTCTTCTCTTGTCTGGGCTGTGGTCACCAATTTAGCAATCATAGAATCGTAGTGGGGAGGGATAGTATAACCACTATATACGTGGGTATCTAAACGAATGCCATGTCCCCCAGGAAAATGAAGGGTTTCTATTTTTCCAGGTGAGGGTCTAAAGTCATTATATGGATCTTCAGCATTAATTCTGCATTCAATAGAGTGTAATTTAGGTAAATAATTTTTCCCCGAAATGCGGACACCAGAGGCTACCAAAATCTGTTCTCTAATCAGATCAAAATCTATTACTTGTTCTGTAATAGGATGTTCGACTTGAATGCGAGTATTCATTTCCATGAAATAAAAATTCTTATGCTTGTCTACTAAAAACTCAATTGTTCCTGCTCCTTCATAGGCTATATATTCAGCCGCTTTAACCGCAGCCTCGCCCATTTTTTTTCTGAGTTCTTTCGTCATGAAAGGAGAAGGGGTTTCTTCTGTGAGTTTTTGATGGCGGCGTTGCACTGAGCAATCACGTTCAGACAAGTGACACGCTTTGCCATAACTGTCACCGACTACTTGTATTTCAATATGTCTTGGTTCCTCAATCAGTTTTTCGAGGTACATATCGTCGTTTCCAAAAGCTGCTTTTGATTCTTGTCGTGCGCTTTCCCATGCTTTTTCTAATTCCTGATTATTCCAAACGGCACGCATTCCTTTTCCTCCTCCTCCCGCTGTGGCTTTGAGCATCACGGGATATCCTACCTCTTTAGCAAGGGTGTGGCATACTTCAAGTGAAGGAATGATTCCTTCAGAACCAGGAATGGTAGGAACACCAGCGGCTTTCATTGTGGCTTTTGCAGTGGCTTTATCACCCATTTTTTCTATCATCTCAGCAGAAGCGCCAATGAATTTTATATCATGTTCTTCACAAATTTTTGAAAACTTAGCATTTTCAGATAAAAATCCATACCCTGGGTGAATCGCATCTGCGTTAGTAATTTCAGCTGCAGCAATAATATTGGCCATTTTTAGATAGGACTCTGAACTCGGGGCTGGCCCTATACAAACTGCTTCATCTGCAAAACGAACGTGTAAACTTTCTTCATCAGCTTTTGAATAAACTGCTACGGTTTTTATACCCATTTCTTTGCAGGTACGAATCAATCGCATGGCAATTTCACCCCTATTGGCAATTAATATTTTTTTAAACATGATTAAAAATTATGAGGGATCTATCACAAATAAGGGTTGATCAAACTCAATGGGAGTGGCATCATCTGCAAGAATTTTTACAATTTTTCCACTTACTTCAGATTCAATTTCATTAAAAAGTTTCATGGCTTCAACAACGCACATCACATCTCCTGGTTTTACAACATCCCCCACTTCTACAAAAGCTGGTTTATCTGGTGATGCTTTTCGATAAAAAGTGCCAATCATTGGTGAGTTGATCGTGATTAGATGATCTTCACTAGATTGTGGTGCTGGGGCTTCTGCCACTTTTTCAGTGGGGGTTTCAACACCACCATTGGTTTCAGCAGCTGCAACTGGAATATTCACTGGAACTTGTTGAACAATAGTAGCATTATCAGCGCGTTCAGATCCTTTAGTTACGATAGTAATCTTAAAATCATCTGTCTCTAGTTTAACTTCTTGAGCCCCAGATTTGGCTACAAATTTGATTAAGTTTTGAATTTCTTTAATATCCATAGATCGTAAAAATTTTATATTTTAATAAGCCCATGTTAGGTAGGCAGCGCCCCAAGTAAAACCTCCACCAAAGGCGGCAAAAAGGATTTTGTCACCGCAGGCTAACTGCTGTTCATAGTCATATAAGAGGAGCGGGATGGTGGCCGCAGTTGTATTTCCGTAGCGTTCAATATTCATTAAAACCTTATCTTCTGCAAGACCTAACTGTTTAGCTGTTGCATCTATGATTCGTTTATTCGCTTGGTGAGGTACAAGGTAATTAATTTCTTCACTCGATAAGTGATTGCGTTCTATAATTTTTTGGGTTGATGCTGTCATTTCGGAAACTGCGTATTTAAAAACTGTTTTTCCATCTTGATATAAATTGTGCCATCCTTGATCAAGTGTGGACTGTGAGGTTGGAAAAATTGAACCTCCACCTTTAATTAAAAGTGATTCTCTTGCCGCTCCATTAGATCTAAAATATTCATCTTCCCAACCGTATTGATTTGTTGAGGGCTCAATTAGTACAGCTCCTGCTCCATCTCCAAAAATGATACAGGTGGTTCTGTCTTTATAATTGACTATAGATGACATTTTATCAGCACCAATAAATAAAACCCGATTATATCGTCCGCTCTGGATATACCCAGTTGCCACACTCATGCCATATAAAAACCCTGAGCACGCAGCACTTAAGTCAAAGGCAAATGCATTCGTTGCCCCAATAGATGAAGCAACATAGGCGGCTGTTGCGGCCACCTGATAGTCAGGCGTAATGGTAGCTATAAGAACCAAATCAATTGATTTTGGATCAATCCCTTTTTTTTCTATTAAATCTTGAGCAGCACGTACAGCTAGCGTAGAGCAGCCTTGATAGGGTTCTTTGAGAATGCGGCGCTCTTTTATTCCAGTGCGAGATAGGATCCACTCATCGGTGGTATCTACCATTTGTTCTAAGTCCTTGTTACTTAAAATAGTTTCAGGAACATACCCTCCAACCCCCGTTATAGCCGCTTTAACCATATTTCTGTCCGCTTTTAAGGCAGGGATTAACTATGATTTTGTGTTGAATAGTGAGAAAACTACTTCCCATTAAATGAGTAAATCTCATAAATTTAGCCCCTTTATAGAGCCTTATTTGCTAAAGACTATGCTTCTACTTCGGTAGCGTCTATGAGAACTTTTCCTCTGTAATAGAGTTTTCCTTCATGCCAGTGAGCACGATGATACAAGTGAGCTTCCCCTGTAGTCCCACAATTGGCTACTTGCCTATTGCTTGCTTTGTAGTGGGTTCTTCTTTTGTCTCTTCGAGTTCTCGAAATTTTTCTTTTAGGATGTGCCATGAACTAATATTTTCTATAATAAATCTTTCAGTTTGTCCCATCTGGGGTCATTTTGACCTTCAACAGGGGTTGCTTTTGGTTCTAGGGTTTTGAGTTTGTCAAGAATTTCTGATTGTAATGTACCGTTTGCAATTCCTGGATGCTCTAATTTTGGTGGAATCTCTAAGACAATCATCTCATATATTTGTTGAGAAACGTTGAACTTGTAGGCTCCTACCGGCAAAACTAAAATTTCATCTGTGGAAGCCTCAGGATTTCCAAATTTAATTATTTGAGACCAGCTAGGGTTTAATGCTAAATCAAAGTATTCTGTGGTCACATCGCAGGAAACGCCCACGCTTCCTTTTGAGGTAAACTCCAGTTCCAAGAGACTTTCACTTTTGTGGAGTGCAAGTTCTACTTTGAAATCAGCTTGATGGAAATCATTAAAATCAAAACCTTCAAAGAACGTATTGTCAAGGATAAAAACAAATTGGTGTATGCCATTTTTTAAACCTACAAAGGGAATATCAAACTCATCCAACTTTTCCATCCTAAGACAATTGGTGGGCAAATTTATAAAAAAAAAGGTATATTCGGTTGTTTTAACACCTGTAGTTCTATGCGTATATTTATTGGTATCTATGTTGTCTTATACTTTGTCTTTATTTCTTGTGATAATAAGCATTCCGAGGCTTCTTCTACCTTACCAAATATTGTTTGGTTGGTTGCGGAAGACCAATCACCAGAGCATTTCCCGATGTATGGCAATAAATTTGTTTCACTACCTAACATAGAACAACTTACTAAAGATGGCGTGCTTTATACAAACGCATATGCCCCTGTGCCAGTTTGTGCCCCTTCTAGAAGTGCACTTATAACTGGAATGTATCCTAGCACTATGGGCACCCACAATATGCGCACCTATAATGGCTATAAAGATTTTAATGAGCCCTCCATTAATATTCCATCGTATTCACCCGTTGTCCCTGAGGGCGTTAAAATGTTTACAGAATATTTAAGAACTGCTGGGTATTATTGTACAAATAATCCTAAGGAAGATTATAATTTCAAACCCCTCCCTTCCGCGTGGGATGAAAGTAGTAAAGAAGCACACTGGCGTAATCGGCCCAAAGGGGCTCCTTTTTTTGCTGTTTTTAATTTTCAAATTACCCATGAATCACAAATTTGGAGACAGGCAGATCAACCTCTATTAGTAGATCCTAATAGTTTGACGGTTCCGCCTATTTTTCCTGACAATTCAATAATTCGAAAAGATTTAGCGGTCAATTATTCCAATCTGATGCGTCTCGATCAGCAAATAGGAGTAATTATTGATGAATTGAAGGCTACTGGTCAATATGACAATACACTGATTTTCTTTTATGGAGATCATGGTGGCCCTTTTCCAAGACACAAGCGAGCACTTTACGAAACAGGTATCAGAGTTCCTTTAGTAGTTAAAATGCCTCAAAATACAAATGCAGGAAGTCAAGAAAGCCGTTTGGTAAGTTTTATTGATTATGCCCCTTCCATACTTTCTTTTGTGGGTATTGAACCTCCCAAAATTATGCAAGGGAAAGCTTTTTTAGGGAAATATAAAACTGAAGCTCCTTCATTTGTCTTTACAACCTCTGATCGTTATGATGAAAAAGTAGATCGATTAAGAGCTGTTCGTTATGGTAATTACAAATACATTCGGAATTTCAATGTAGAGATTTCAAACGCTTTGCCAGTAGCCTACAGAGAACAAATGGCTATGATGCAAAATATGCGCGAGCAATGGGAGGCAAAGACCTTGCCTGAGGCAGCAGCTAGGTGGTTTGCTACGCCAAAACCAGAAGAAGAACTTTATGACATTACTGTGGATCCTTATGAGCTAAATAATTTGGCAGCAAACCCAACATTAAAGGATACACTTTCAATGTTGCGCAACAAACTAGAACAATGGATGAAGGAAACAGGTGATTTAGGGGCCTTGCCTGAACAGGAAATTTTAAAGCAATTTTTTCCAGATGGAAACCCCCCTAAACTTTTTCCCCCAAGCTATCAAATTGTTGACAATCGAATTGTGCTAAAGCATCAAAACGCAGGTAGTACGATTATCTGGCAAAAAGAAGGAGATAGTGTCTGGTCTATTTATGACCAACCTCTAACCAAAACGAGTCCTATCAAAGTTAAAGCCGTTCGAATAGGATATAACACAAGTGAAATTCTGGAATTAGATTAAACTTCTTCCTGATGCATTTCGGAGCGATTTGCATATACTTTTCGAGCTAAAAATAGAGCTTCAATAAAAGAACTTCGGTCTGCTTTTTTCTTTCCAGCAATGTCAAAACCAGTGCCATGGTCTGGAGAAGTTCTGATCTTTTCTAATCCGGCAGTAAAATTAACCCCACTTCCAAATGCAAGTGTTTTAAAAGGAATGAGACCTTGGTCGTGATACATTGCCAAAACAGCATCAAAAGCTTGGTAGTGTTTTGAACCAAAAAAACCATCAGCAGCATAAGGCCCAAAAACCAAATCCCCTTTATTAAAATAAGCATTTATTACTGGACGAATTAAATCATCATCTTCAGTGCCAATAACCCCCTGATCACCCGTGTGCGGATTTAATCCTAACAGGGCTATTTTGGGTCTGTTTATTCCAAAATCTTCTTTAAGACTTTTAAGTAAGGAATCTATTTTTTGCCTTAAAAGGTCTTCAGATAGTGCTTGAGCTACCTTTTGGATAGGGATATGATCTGTTACGAGGGCTACTCTTAGATTTTCATGCACCATAAACATTAGACTATCTCCCTGTAGCTTTTCGTTTAAATAGTCCGTATGACCTGGATATTTAAAGCCAGCAAGCTGAAAGGCTTGTTTATGAATGGGTAGGGTAACTAGTACATCTACTTTATTTTTCTGAAGTGCCTTGACTGCTTCCTCTAAGGATCGTATTGCAAATTGCCCCGCACTTTCAGATACCTTCCCATATTCAACAGAAAAAGATTGCGCTGCAACTGAGAGTACATTGAGTTTAGATTTGTTTAGATTTTCTCCCCATTTGATGGGCTTTAATGCCGTTTGGAATGAAAATTTTTTTTGCTCTGTTTTCAAGAGTTCAAAATCAGCAAATACTAAAGGAGTGAAGAAATCATAGAGGCGTTTGTCTTCAAAGGCTTTGAGCAATAGCTCTATCCCTATCCCATTTGGATCACCAATACTTATGCCAATTTTAATTTTTCCTGTATTGTGCATTAAGCTATTATTAATATCTATTTTTGAAGTGTAAATGTAATTAAATATAAGCGGATGTTTACAGGAATCATTGAGGCTTTTGGTGTGGTCGAATCGTTGGAAAAAGAAGGAGGCAATCTCACTATTATCATGCAGAGTAGCATGGCAGCTCAGCTAAAAGTTGATCAAAGCTTGGCACATAATGGCGTTTGTTTGACAGTTGTTGCTTGTGATGAGACACACTATACTGTAACAGCCATAAAAGAAACTCTTGAAAAAACGAACTTTAAAACACTCGCCATAGGGTCAAAAATCAATTTAGAAAGAGCCATGGTAGCGGGAGCTCGTCTTGACGGACATATGGTACAAGGACATGTTGACCAAATTGCAAAATGCAGCTCTGTGATTGAAGAAGATGGAAGTTGGCGCTATACCTTCACTTTTGATCCTCTTCCCGGAAACCTCCTTATAGAAAAAGGATCCATTACCATTAATGGTGTGAGTTTGACCTTAGTAGATGTTAAACCCAAGCAATTTTCTGTTGCCATAATTCCCTATACCTACCAAAACACCAATTTCCACCAAATTGAGGTCGGTAGTCTCGTCAATCTAGAATTTGATATGATCGGAAAATATATAGCGAAACTTCAGTCTCAACATAAAAATTAATATATTTAATAAAAAACTATATTGATGGGACTTTTAGAACTAACCACATTTCTAATTTCACTTGCAGCAATTTTTTCGATCATAAATCTAAGGATCTTAAAGTTACCCCTAACTATTGGTTTGATGGTGTTAGCCATTGCCCTTTCTGCAATAGTTTTGATCGTGGGAATCATTTCACCTGAGTTTTTATCCATTGCGACTTCACTAACCCAACAATTTGATTTTAGTGAACTTCTCATCAATGTGATGCTCCCCTTTTTACTTTTCGCAGGTGCTATTAGCGTGAATGTGCATGAATTGCTCAATGATAAATGGGTCATTTTACTTTTGGCTAGTTTTGGAGTTATCTTTTCCACTTTTGCTGTTGGGACTGCCGTATTTTGGATCACACAGCAACCTGTTTTTGGACTAACTGAAATGGGGTTAACTTATGTAGATTGTCTTTTATTTGGTGCACTAATTGCACCAACCGATCCAATTGCTGTTTTGGCTATGGTGAAAAAAATGAATCTTTCTTCGGTTACAGAAACACGTATTGCAGGTGAATCTCTTTTTAACGATGGTATTGGTGTTGTGGTTTTTTTGACACTGCTCAGTATTAAGTTGGAAGGAATTGAAAACATAACTCCTCAAAGTGTGAGTTTGTTGTTTCTCAATGAAGTTGTTGGCGGGGTCATCTTAGGAGCAATTATGGGGTTTTTAGGACTGAAGCTGGTAAAATATATAGAAAACGAACATGTAGAATTAGAAGTTATCATCACTCTTTCTCTTGTGCTTCTAGCGCCTCTTATTTCTCATCAATTTCATTTTTCAGCTGTTTTAGCCGTTGTCGTAATGGGGCTATTTTTAAATCAAAACATAGATTCTGATAAAAAGGCAGAAGGTTTGCAAAAAGCCATGGGCGACTATGTGTATAAATTTTGGCATCTGTTAGATGAAACTTTAAATGCAATTTTATTTATACTGATAGGTTTAGAGATTATTCCTATCCTTCAAAATTTCGCGCTAGGGTATGTTTTCATCATTATTTTGGTGATCATAATTGTTGTGGTCTCTAGAGGAATTGGTGTCTTTTTACCTATAAAGCTTCTCTCTATTAAAAAACAATTTGAAGAAAAAACAGCCTTAATAATCACATGGGGTGGCCTTAGAGGTGGCCTCAGTGTTGCCTTGGCATTAAATCTTCCAGATAGTATTGGTGAAGGAAAAGATCTTATTTTAATTCTCACCTACAGTGTGGTCTTGTTTACCATTTTAGTTCAAGGTCTTACCCTAAAAAAAATTGTGAAATCTTAAGTGGTAGCAAAACATTTTTATAATTTTATGATCGTTAACGCTGTGACAACAGCAATGTTTAATTTAATGTAGAAAGGAGGTGTCATATGTCTAGTGATAATTATACAAGGAAACTTAGACTATGGGTGCCTTTTACAGCATCCTTCTAAGGTTCCTTTTTGCAATAAAAGCGAGTCGATGGGCTCGCTTTTTTTAATTGTATTAGTAATGAAAAAAATTCCTTCAGTTGATCTTAGCCACTTTGTTAGTGGCTCTATAGAAAAAAAAGAAACTTTTGTAAAAGCGCTAGCTAATGCTTTTGAAACTATCGGTTTTGTTGCTTTAAATGGGCATAGCCTGTCACCAGATATGCAACAGGCATTATATGAACAAGTGAGCCAGTTTTTTTCTTTTCCACAAGCTTCAAAAAATCAATATATAATAAAAGGTGGAGGTGGACAAAGAGGGTACACTGCTTTCGGAAAAGAACATGCAAAGGGTCAGTCAAAAGGTGATTTAAAAGAGTTTTGGCATTTTGGCCAAGAAATAGCCAATGATGAATCCTTAAAGCAAACTTATCCTGCTAATATAGTTGTTACTGAACTTCCAGAATTTAATAGTGTAGGAATGAAAGTGTTTAAAGAATTAGAGCGAATAGCATTAAAAGTCCTTCAAGCCTTAGCCATTCATTTGGGTTTAGAGGATCATTATTTTAATTCATTTGTTCAAAGAGGTAATTCCATTTTGAGAGCCATTCATTATCCCCCAATAACGAGTCCACCAGAAGGAGCCGTTAGAGCAGCAGCTCATGGAGACATCAATTTAATCACGCTGTTGATGGGTGCTCAAGGCAGTGGGCTTCAAGTTCAAAATCACCAGGGGGAATGGATTGAGGCGTCAGCTGATAAGAATGCCCTTATCATTAATATTGGAGATATGCTTTCCAGATTGACCAATAATAAATTAAAATCAACCTTGCACCGAGTCGTCAATCCACCGAAGGAGTTTTGGGATAAACCTCGCTATTCGATACCCTTTTTTATGCATCCTATCCCCGAAATGGATTTAACTTGCCTACCCCAATGTGTTGATGAAGCCCATCCTAAACAATATGAAGACATTACTGCAGGTCAATTTCTAACCCTTCGCCTGCATGAATTAGGTCTACTAAAAAACTAATCTTTTTCTTTCAATTCATAAGTATAAATAGCTTCTCCTAAAGCAGCTAAAAAGGGAATCCCTACAGTATCATACTCGTATAGATCATCATTAAATATTTGATTTTGATTCACTAAAATTGTTGCCGCCAAAAAAAACTCAATTCCTTCTTTTTCATTTTGAATGAAGGCCACATCGGTTAATGTGCCATATGCTGAACCTACTTTATTATAAATTCGAACCTCAGGATTCATCTCCCCTTTTTTGTCGCCGTATAAGAAGAACTTTACATAACTGTCCCAATAAAGGGTATCATTTTTATAATTAGGCACCTCAACCTCTGTTGTCTTTCTACTCATCCAATAGCGAATAAATTTTAGATCTTCACCAGTGAGGTTAAATCTATTTTTGGTTGGAGCTTGTTCTGGAAAAATAATTCCTTTCATCATTTGATGTAAATCTTCTAATGAGGCTCGATTTTTGGCGCTAAAGTTCATAGGTTGTTTGAGTAGTGTTCCTTTTTTTATAACCCCTTTACCTTTTAATAAT
Organism: Flavobacteriales bacterium MED-G22; assembly: GCA_002457295.1. The sequence goes on along the minus strand of NTKF01000001.1, from coordinate 13,456 downwards.
CCCTTTAATTTAGAACTTTGAATTTGTGGTTGAGGTGTATTTATTGATTTTGTGTAGAGTGTATCTTTTCCCTCAATAAAATAAAGGCTTGCCTTTTCTTCTATTGGAGGTATTCCTGAAAATTTGTGATTCAATTGAATGTCTTGATACCCTTTCTCCTTTAAGGTAGTATTGATATAATTCTGTCCTAAAAAATCAAATAGGAAATTATACGCTTGATTATCACTTACTAAAAACAATTTCTTTATCTGATGTGCTAAGGAGAGTTGACCCCTTGGGTGAGTGCTATCTTTAGCAACTAGGATTACCTCAGAATCGGGATTTGCAACAATAAACGGCGTTTCACTTGCTATTCCAATGCCCTTTTCTCTTAATGAATTAATTTTTTCTAATGTTAAAAGCACCAAAGGCAATTTTACTGTACTTGCTGGATAGAAATAATCCCTTTTTGAATTTCCATATCGGTAAGATTTGAAACTAGGTATACCCTTTTTATTTCTTCTAATTTGAGTATAAATTAGTTGTAATTCATGCTCTTTTTCGTTTAGCATGACCATTTTCAATCTGTCATCTGACTGTTTTAAAATTATTGGAAAAGGATTTTGTGCCTTGGCGAAATGAATAGCCCCAAAAACAAATATCCCATAGGCTATATATTTCATGCCTATCCTTTCATTGAAGTTTTGCAAAATCTTCTATATCGTCTGCTGCTGTCAAATCGGGTAGATGCTCTGAGACAGGGATAGTAATAAATTGCTTTGGATGATCCTTCACAAAATTACGGACAGCTTCTGGCAACTCTTTTTCTTGTCTTAAAGGATGAATTGGACAGTCTCTTATGTATTGATCTATTGACGCGCCATCAAAGCTAAAAACATTCATGCTTACTCGAATTTCCCCGTCCACATCACGATATTTTTCTACCACTTCGGGCTCCGGTTTCTCAATGATATTCTCCAAATAATTTTCTTTATCGATGGCCATAACCGCAAATTTAGAAATTCGTTCATCTGGAAATTGTAAGCCTGATCTGCTATAACTTATAAGTGCATGAGGCGCTTCTCTATTTTCTCTCAACAGCGAAAGGGCTTTGACTGAATATAAGTTGTCACCATTGCATATAGTAAAACTGTTCGATTTCAATTCAGGATATTGAGCCATGGCTTGAGCTAAGGCATCTGCGGTTCCCAATGGTTTTTTTCTACCTTCGTGGAGGTATTGCAATGCAAAATTTAGTGGAAGGTTCTCTGAGCCGTTTGAGTCTATAAAATCATGAAATGCTTCATTTTCCGGACTAGTGATGAGATAAACTTTTTGATAGCCGGCGGCTTTTGCATTTTTTAATAGATAGTGAAGAAGAGGCTTCCCTGTTTTACCCAGGGGGATTAAACTTTTATGGGCTTTTAGGGCAATATTTTTTGTGTCCACAGATAGCTTGACACTTTCGAGCGAACGTTTCATTCTAGAGGAGGCTCCTCCAGCTAAGATTAGTAAAGAGGTGTTTTCAGTCATTTGAATTGTATGTTAATTGTACTTCATAAGCCGCTTTTGCGCCTGATGCCAAAAAGGCATTTATAACGTTCTCTTTGCTCTCTTCATTCACCATAGCTACCATACAACCTCCTCCTCCTGAACCAATTATTTTTGTTCCCATAGCACCGTTCTCCCTAGCATTTTGCATCATCTTCATCATGGGTTTCGGTGTGTTCAAAATATATTCTTCTAGGATCTTTTGATGACTATTCATTAAAAAACCTAATTCCTCCGTTGAGCCCTTCGATTCTAATACTTTTTTAGCTTTCAATGTAATGTCATAATTATGCACTGCAGCATACCAATAGGGCAAATAGTCTTTTGGTACATCATTCTTATATCGTTCGTAATCATCAACATGAATTGATTGAATATTAAAATCTGGATACTTATTATTTATAGCTTTTATCGCTTCTTGACCGTAAATCCTTCCTTTTTTTAAAATAGATAGCGTTTGTTTGGCAATGCCAGACTCCGCCACCACCAAGGGACCCAATTTACCAGGCAAAGCAGTACAATCGGTAGTTTTCGTATCTATATAGAGCAACCCCCCTTGAGCAATGGTATACTGATCCATGAGCCCACCAGGCTGATCAAAAAAAAGGACTTCAGAGGTATAAGTCAATTGACCCACTTCTAAATCGCTGTATTGTATAGGGTCTTTTTGTGCTTGAATTAAAAAGCGGATCCATGCAACTACTAAGGCTGAGGAACTAGATAAACCTGCATTTACAGGAATATTGCCACTTATTGTAATATTATACCCTTGTGCAAAATGCGCTCCCTTTTGTTCTAAAACTTTTATTCCCGAAAGAAAATAATCGTCCCGCTCTATTTGTGTTGTTTTATTGTTGAGATGTATTACTCTATTTTCTTCAATATCAGGCAAATATACGTTGTATATACCCTCATTATTTGGGGTAGCTTTTAAATGAATATAGCGATTGATTGTTCCTGCAATTACGGGAAGATCTAAATAATCTTGATGGTCTCCAAAAAAGCATACCCGAGCAGGGGTTTTAAATTCGATCATAAAACAAAAGTATAACGAATTTAAGACAAGATTCCCTTTAAGCAATAATTTCTAAAGGCTTTGTCGTCTTCCAATTTCCTCGTGTAAAGTCAGGAAATTGTTGTGGCATTCCATTTTGGGCCACTGATGTTTCGCTTAGTGGAGCCACTGCGCTCCAAAATGCTCCCTCATAAATATTTTGATCAAGAGGCAAACCCTTTTGCAAACATTCTATGATTCGATAAAGCATAAGAAAATCCATGCCCCCGTGGCCACCCATTTTCTTAGCTAAATCGCCAATTCGTTTATACAAGGGGTGTTCATAGGTTTCAAACAATTCCTTCAATTGCTTCCCTTCGGCCCAACTTTCGTGATCTTTGGTTGCTCCAGGTACACCTCCTTCTAGGGCAACCCTGTTTGGGTAACCAGCTACTATCCCAAGAGTGCCTTGAACAAGATTGTGTCTAGTATACGGTCTTGGACTTGTTTCGTCCCACTGAACCATAACCGTTTTACCCATTGCTGTTTTAATTATGGATGTATTAAGGTCTCCTCCTTTATAGTCTAACTGATTCCATTTGTGATCTGCAGGATAGTGCTTAGACGCATAGAGGGCTCTCCCTCTTCCAGGGGTTGAAAAAGATGTAAGCGTTCCAAACTGATCTTCTCCTCTTGCTAGACTCATGTATTGTGCAACAGGTCCTAGCCCATGAGTTGGATACAAGTTTCCATTCCGTTTGGCATAGTGATAGGTGCGCCATGAACCTGTGCCTCTTTTTTGTTCTTCCATTTGGAACCTCAACTCATGGATGTAAGCGGCCTCAGCATGAAGCAGTTCTCCAAGAAGCCCTTGACGACACATATTGAGGTAGATAAGTTCCTCACGCCCATAATTGACGTTTTCCATCATCATGCAGTGTTTCTTTGTACGCTCTGAGGTATCTACTAGTTGCCACATTTCTGAAAGAGTGACCGCTAATGGGACTTCAACAAATACGTGAGCACCGTGTTTCATTGTTTCAATGGCCATAGGAGCATGATTGTTCCAATTTGTCGCAACGAAAACAGCATCAAGCTTTTCCGTTTCAAGCATTTTTAACCACTGATTCTCGTCCCCATAATACGCCTTAATTTGACCATGCCTGTTTCTGTCAATAGATTTACACGCCTTCATTGACCGTTTAACTAGGTCTTCATATACATCGCAAATTGCAACTATTTCGGTTCCTTCTATTGAAGCTAATTGTCTAATATGACCAGAACCCCTAGCCCCAACGCCAATAATACCGATCCGCACATTTTCAATTTTAGGGGCGGCAAAATCACCCATATACTGAGCATCAATGGCTCTTTCTGAGGCAGCTTCACCTAACTTGAGTTGTCCAACAGCATAGAGTGAGGCTGCTGATAATGATGATTTTTTTATAAAATTGCGACGATCTATAGATTTCATTGAAAGTTTTGTTTGTTAGTTCAATGTACAAAAGTTTTCTTATCCTAAATAGTTTTTGTCACAAACTCTAGATTGCTTACATTTAAATAAAAAAATGGGAGTCGGTGCACTTTTTTTTGGAAGTTTAGCTTTGTGTCTTTTTATAGGTCTTTGTATTGAAATTCAAGAACGGTTTTTAAGATAAGTTTGGGCTACTTTATTAGAAATATTTTGGTTTATGTCGCCATTGCAGTAGTTGTGTATCTGCTCTACATGGCCATTAGAGGTATGCAAAATAAAAAATGAAAAAAATAAACCATAAAGCTAAAACACTTTTAATCTTCAGTTTAATAAAGAAGCTATTCTTGATTTTATTTTTTTGGTTCTCTCACTAACTATATAATTTCTTTAAATGAAAAATATTTTATTATTGATTGTGGTTATAGTACAACTACAATCACCAATACTACTTGCTCAAACTGATTCTCCCAACATTGTACTCATTTTTGCCGATGATTTAGGATATGGTGATTTAGGTGTTTTTGGAAATCCAGAAATAAAAACACCCCACCTCGATCAACTGGCACAAGAAGGTCAAAAATGGACACACTTTTATGTTGCCGATCCAGTTTGTACTCCTAGCAGAGCTGGTCTTTTGACCGGGCGCTACCCCATTCGCTCTGGGATGACTTCAAAAAAGAGAGCCGTCTTGTTTCCTGATTCTTCTAAAGGATTACCTCATTCTGAAACTACTATTGCAGAATTGGTCAAAACGGTGGGATATACTACTGCTATGATCGGGAAATGGCATTTAGGGCATCTCCCTGACTATTTGCCTATGCAGCATGGTTTTGATTCTTATTATGGAATTCCTTATTCAAATGATATGGACGCCAATAAAAAAGGGCCTAGTGCTTATAAAGAAGGAAGAAACAACCCCTTTTTCCAACCTGATTATAGAGATTATAATGTCCCTTTAATGCAAAACGAAAAAATTATTGAACGTCCAGTAAATCAATCAACAATTACACAACGCTATACTGACCAAGCAATTTCATTCATTGAAGAAAATAAGGAAAAACCCTTTTTCTTGTATTTAGCCCATTCAATGCCACACATACCATTGTTTGTTCCCGAAGACATTGACATAAAAGCCTATTCTAGTTTGTATGCAGCTGTGATCCATTCTATAGACTCAAGTGTAGGTAAAATTGCAGAGGCTTTAAAGTTACAGGGGATAGCCAATGAAACACTCTTAATTTTCACCTCAGACAATGGCCCTTGGTTATCCTACACCACCCATGGTGGTTCTGCAGGGCCGCTGCGTGCTGGAAAAGGAACCACTTTTGAGGGTGGACAACGAGTACCCACTGTTTTTTGGGGTCCAGGAATAGTTACTCCTAAAGTGGTTAGAGATATGGGAGCTACATTAGATTTATTGCCTACAGTTTGCGAGTTAACAGGGGTTAGTGTTCCTAAAGACCTTAAGTTAGATGGGAGTTCTCTTGTGAACACCCTTACAAAAGGAGAAAAAAGTTCTAGAGAAGATTTTTATTATTGGGCCTTTGGGGAGTTACATGCCTACAGAAAAGGACCTTGGAAGCTGCATTTAAAACAAAGAGCCCCTGTAAATTATGATAATGCTTTTATTTTAGAAACACCCGAATTATATAACCTCCGTTCAGACATTGGGGAGCGCTATGATGTAGCAGCAAAAAATACCGCTTTGGTGGGTGCGATGAAAAACGATATAGCAAAGCATCTTGAGGGTATGAAAGACACATTGCCAGACCAATTGCATTGGCGTATCAAATAATATAATCCTATTGAATAGAACGCTCACCTTCGATTTCGAAGGTACCCATCATATATCCAGTCACGGTGTCCGCTTCAACTTTAATTTCAAATAAAACATCATACCCTTGGGCAAAAGTGTCTATTTCAAGTTGATCATTTACAAAATTAGTGTCTAAGATTTCGATGGGAATATCGCCGCCAAAAGATGCTTTATAAGCATTTTCTTCTTTGTTAACAGTGAGTTCAATGGGAATATCTCCATACCCATCAACGTTTAAAACGGTAATGTTAAAAACCCCTATATATGGATCAGCAGGAGTTGCTACTTTTTTTTGAACGCCACAGGAGGCCACAAAAAGTAATAGTAAACTTAAGAATGTTTTTTTCACGGGACAATGTGTTTTGTTTGTTTTTTAATTTTTATTGAGCAGCAGAACGGCTCCAAACCGTAACTGTATTATCTGTTTGGTCTACCCATCGCATTTGGTTATCGTTGTTGCTGAAAGTAATGGTATACTTTACCAAATTTGTCCCTTGGACAAAGGTATAATTTGAGCCCTCAGCTACCCAGGTGAAAATCTGTAGCGAAGTGGGTTTACATGAATTTGTGCTTGTATCTGGTGCTGTATAGGAAACAGTTACAGTGTTTTTATTGACGTTACAGGTATATAACATACAAGAATACCCTGGTATCAGCTCTATCAAATCGGCTTTAATTTCTTCCCAAACGATTGTCGAGCCGTCTGGATAGCTGGTTGAAACGTTTTCCCAATTTCCTAATAGGGGGTCATTAGGTTCATCTTCCTTCTGACAGGAAAAGATGATTAGACCTATAAATAATAATAATGCTTTTGTGGATAGAGTTTTCATAGACATAATAAATAAACCCTAAATATAAGATATGTTTTTCATTTTATTAGTGATGAGTATTGCGAAATATTATTCTTTCATAGTAATAACTCATTGGTAAGGAAGTGTGGAATGATTATGCCTGAAATTGTATCTTTGGAACTAGAATTTTGATGTTTTGGGCAATTTGATTAAAGCTTTTTTATTTGATTTAGATGGTGTTTTTTATGTAGACAATCAATTAATTGATGGTGGAAACGAAACGCTAAAATATTTGCGTGATCTAAAAATTCCTTTTCGGTTTATCACAAATAATACCACTAAAAGCAGAAATGACCTTACCTCTAAACTCATTCAATTGGGGCTAGAGGTAGAAAAAGAGGAAATCATTAGCGCCAATTATGCTGGTGTTCTCTTATTAAAGCAATTGAATTTGAAAAATTGCAAATTGATTTTACGCCCTGAAGCACAAGAAGACTATTCTCACTTGACTCAAAATGATGCCCCTTTAGAGGCTATTGTAGTAGGCGACATTGGATCCGATTGGAATCACAATTTGATGAATGAACTGCTACAGGATTTGTTAAATGGTGCCGAGCTAGTTGCCTTGCACAAAGGGCGCTATTTTGAATCTGAAGGTGGCCTAACCATTGATGCAGGTGCATTTGTGGCTGGGTTAGAATATGCATCAGGAGTCACCGCCAAAGTGGTAGGCAAGCCCAATCCTACCTTTTTTGAACTAGCTTCAGCCCATTTCAATTGTAAACCAGAGCAAATAGTCTTGGTTGGTGATGATTTTATAAATGATATTGGGGGAGGCCATGCAATGGGTTATTCCACGATTATGGTTAAGACTGGAAAATATAGAGCAGCCTTAGCTAAAAAGGCTAAAGTTCAACCCCACTATTTTCTATCTTCAATAAAAGAGCTTCCAAAATGGCTTAAAGAACAAGAATAAAAAAGTATGGAAAAAATAAGATTAGAAGTTTATAACAACGGTAAAATTAGATGTTTTGGAACAACACCAGAAAACTTTGAACTCATAGATCAAGAGGGAAAAGCGATTCCTCATGGTAATCCATTTACTCTTTGCGGTTGTGGCAAGTCCCAAAAAAAACCGATCTGTGATGGTTCACACAAAGAAGTTTAAATACCACTATTTTTAAGAAAAAGAATTCATATGGTTTTTCAAAAGAAGATTGAGTTACCTGCTTATTCGCGCGGTTTTCATTTAATTTCGGAAAAAGTGACCCCTCACTTACCAAAGGTGAGTGGCATTGTTCAGGTTTTCATTCAGCATACTTCTGCCAGTTTAACACTAAATGAAAATGCTGATCCAACCGTACGTATGGATTTTGAAACTTTTTTTAATGAGCTTGTTCCCGAAGACGCTACCCACTATCTTCACACCGAGGAAGGCCCAGACGACATGACTTCTCATATTAAAAGTAGTTTATTGGGCGCCAGTGTAAGCTTTCCGATCAAAAATGGAATTCCTCTTTGGGGAATATGGCAAGGTATTTATCTGTGTGAACACCGTAATCGGCCCCATAGAAGACGATTATTAATTACTGTTATTGGCCAAGAAGAATAACTTTAGTTTTATGACACCTTGTGGGTTAGTATTTTTTAAATAAAAAAGAAAGAATCAACAAAATGAAACCCGCCCCAACTACCCACTCACTGTGCTCAAGAAAAAAATCAAAAAGAGTCAAGGTGATGCCTAATCCGAGAAAAAAATAACCCGCACTACGGACTAACTGTTTCATTTCCATTTATTTAAAAAATAAAAAAATAATGATAAAACTATGCTTATCAATAAAGAACTGCCCAACGGAAAATAAAATTTTGTGTTGCCTTTTTCAAATTTGAAATCTAAGGGGTTTTGGTAACTCATTCCCGTTTTTTCAAAAGCATAAAAAATCAATCCTAAAGTGAAAATCACAGCCCCTAAAAAAAGAATTGTTTTAGCCATATCAATTCTAAACTATACAGTACAAAAATAAGATGTTTTTCAAAACCTTTTGCCTTTTGTCAATCACACAATTAATTTTATATTTAGCACAATAATCATAAAACATTTATAATGAAAAAACTATTATTATTTATTGCTATTTTAAGTATTTCTTTGCCTGTTTTGGCACAAAAAAATATGCCAGTGGCTTTGCATTATGTGACAGTAAAATCTAGTGATGCAGAGAAACTAATCGCATTAGAAAAGAACTACTTCTCAAAGCTTCACAAGGCAAATATAGATGCTGGGAAAAAAATTGGCTGGGATATGTGGCGCCTTGAAAGCAGTGCTACTCCTGAACACACCACCTTTGTTTATACCCATTTGCAGCCCAATTTGGATAGTCAAAGTTTTGGTTTTGGAGACACTGATGCTTACTTTTCTAAAGAAGAATTAGCAATGGTCCAAGAGCAATGGGGTTCAATGGTTGTTGATTCAAAATTTTTGATGACATCTTTCAAAGGAGGGTTTGCTCCTATCAAAGATCAGCCAGTCAATTTTGTGCAGCTTAGCTATATGAATGTTGACCCCACTAGTCATTATGACTATGAGCAAATGGAGTTGGTCAATTTTATGCCCGGGCATAAAAATAACACGCTAATGAAAGGCTGGGCTCTGCACCGAATCACTACTCCCCATGCTGAAAATGAACCAGACTATTTAACCGCTAATTTCTTTGAAAACATGGAAGACATCTATCGCAATAGTGATGGAGTTGCTCAACTTTCAAAGCAACAAAAAATGAACTACCAAAAAATTCTTGACCTTAGAGAAATGGTAAACGTTGAGGTGTTAAGTTTGGTAATGGCAGTGCGATAAAATCGAATTTACCCTCTTTTAAAAAAGAGGGTATTTTTTTTTGGTGTAGTAGGTTTATTAGTTCTAGAAGAAAAACGAAGTGTGGCTAAAAAGCCAATTAAAGCAAAACCTGACAAGAATAAAAAAACAATTTGGTGGCCGATCAATCCAGGATAGTGATCTAAAAAGTAGCCAATAATTGGTCCCGCAAAAATATCTGGTGTATACCCTGTAAGGGAAATTAGTCCAACGGCAGTTCCTGTAAGTGCCAATGGAATTACGCCTTGCTTTAGTAATGAGAAATAAAGCGCCCTTATAGCATACGTTCCTGAAGCTAGCATAATAAGTGAAAAGAAAAAGAGAACGTTTTGTTCTTGCTTAATTATTCCTGAAGCAAAAAGAAGAGCCCCTAGAAGCATAATTCCAAAACCTCTTTTGACCCATACTATAGCAGAAGTTTTATCAGCCAAAAAACCAACACTAATGGCCACTATCGGCCGAAGATATAACTGCAATGCGCTTATGTTGGCCGCTTCTGCTTCATCATAGCCCATCACATTAAAAGCGAATAATGAATAGATGTCAGTGACTTTGTAGCCAAAATAGGCACACATTATTATTAGCGTTAATAGCCAAACAGACTCTTGTTTTAATAATATTTTGAAGTTTGTTAGGGTTTTACTCACTGACTGTTGCTCAGTGATAGCGTATTTTGGATTCTCTAGAAAGGCAAAGACCACAACTCCTGCTGCGCCGACAATAACAACACAAAACAAAATGACATATCTAAAAGCCTCTTGTTGGGTTACAAGAGTTTGCAGATGTTCTTCTTCAACGGAAAATAGAGTAAAAAGAAAAACACCTGCAGTGCCCATTAGTGACGCCACAAGCCCTCTACCTCCTTCTAAAAAACCAAAGGCTTTCCCTTGATGAATAGCTCCTCCCCAAATGCGTGTGGCTTTGATCATTGCACCCCAAAACAATAATACAGTGGTAAACCCCCAGTATCCGTAGAGTATTTTTAAAACTAGATAGGTCGGATAACTAGCTAAAACTAACCCCCCCAAAGCAGTAAGCAAAAGAGCTACTCCAATTAATCTATTTGGCTTAAACCGGTCTGCAAGCGGTCCTCCAAAGAGATAAGAAAAAAAGGCAACAATTCCATATATTGAGAGTAAGCTTGCTGTTTGAAAATTATTGAGATTAAAAACTTCTAAAAAAGTAGGCCTGAAAACTCTTGGAATAAAGTAGGGTAATATAAAAATAAGCTCCCCTGAGAAAATTAACAGTATGAGGCTACCTGAAGAACCTTTTTTTTGGGATTCAATAATGGTCTGTTTTTATCAAAATATAAGAAAAAGATTTTACATCTAATTTTTAGCTGGCTCCATGAGGTCTCATTGCCATATTATTTTGTCATTGCAGCCTTCTAGAAAGCATCCTTTTGAGTGCTAACCCTAAATTTAAGATCTATAGTTTGCTGATCCAAATGCTTCTCCCACTCCCGTTTGACAAAATTGTCTTAGACTCTCCAAATATTTTCCAGAACTATAATTCATATTGGCATAGGCATCGTCCATTTCAGAAAAGCCTTCATAAGAATATCGAACTCTTGTTTTTTCTCCATTTTCTTCAAGATCATACTTCATGACATGACCAATATTTTCCCATTCAGACTCTACACATTCAATATGAACAGATTTATTGGGTATTAAAGCAACAACTTTAAATTTAAATACCGCAAAATTGACAAATTCAAAGGTGATTATTTCGTCTTTTTCGAATTTGCCTTTTACACTAGTGGTATACCATTCAGAAAGTTTTTCGGTGTCTGATAGTGCACTAAATACTTCTTCTATTGAGGCATTGATATGCATAAGGTGTTTAATAGAAATCATTTTTTTTAGTTTAAGGTTATCTTTTACAAATTTAATGAAACCCCACTTGACTAGGGCATTTTAATTATTGATTATTTTCTACCGCAAATATTTCTCTACTGGCGTTCCACTTTTGATCTGTAGCAGGATTTTTAGTTTTTAGATTGTAAAAAATATCTACATATTTATAGGCGTTAGAATTCTTCAATCGAACTTGAGCAATGAATTTGTGATAATGAAATTTATCGTAGCTGCTAATAGAGGTGAAATAGGAGTCCCAAATTATATTCATTATAAAATCAACATTTGGGAATGATTTTAAAATAAAGGAGGAGATGATTTGATTAATTTGAATTTGTTTTCTCTGATCAAAATAAATAATTTGATTGTTATTATTTCCTGATTGGAAGATTTCAATTTCATTTATTATTTCATCAATTGTAGCTTTCTCTTCTTGATTTTCAATTTTAAGTAATATTAAATCTGACCTTACTTTAAACCGCTCTAATGATGCATCATCGAGTCTAAAGGTTTGTGCTTGTCCATCCCAGATATAATTTGTTGAGAATTGTTGCTGAGAACCATTTGAGGGAAAGTAATCTACTTCTAAATTTAAAAGCTGTCTTTGGTTTTTCACTTTTACTCGCACAGTGTAGGTGTAATAGTGAGACCTGGTGTAAGGTGTTAGAGAGGTTTTGTAGGATTCCCAAATCACGTTGGGGATATATTCAATATTATTAAACTTTTCTTGTAAAAAAAAATTAATCGATCTGTAGAGAGCTATGTCTAATTCTGGAATGATTAACCCCTGCCCTGTTTCTTGAAATTGGCTATGATTATAAATGAAACTGGAAAGAGAAATTAGAGGATCCTCTTGAGAAAAGCTTTTGTTTGATAAAACCAATAAAAAAAAGAAAGTCGCAATTTTAATTTTGATACCGATAGAAATTATATTAATTATAAATAAAGTGCATAAAATTATTAATTTTTATTTATTAATTAGAAAGCTCTTTCTACAATTGTATTTTATTTAAATCAGAGCAGACTTCTCCTTTTTTGTTCAGATTTAAACTAAAGTGTCGTATAGAACTTTATAAAATTAAACTTATTCTCCCTGCATGTCAAAGAAAGAGTAGATTCATTTTTAATAATTTGACAATCAAACGTAAATAATTTTAAAAACTTTTTATAGTTAATAAATAAAAATTTAAAATGTGATAAAACCCCAAAAGGTTGATGTTTTGTTAGTGATATATTAACAAATGTAATCCCATATTTGCATTTTGCAATAAAAAAATTTAGCTATGAAAAATATATACACATTATTAATTTTAATGCTTCCAAGCCTTGCTATCTCACAATCTTACATTTCTGGAAGAGTAGTTGATGAAAATCAAAATCCTATACCTTATTCGAGCGTTTTGTTGGTAGACCCAATTGATGGCCAAAACTTTGAAGGCACAAGCGCTGACGAAGAAGGTTTATTTAAAGTTGAAACCTACAGAGAAGGAAAAGTTAAGGTGAAAGTACTTAGCATAGGTTTTGAAGAATACAATACTGGAGAAATTACACTTAAAAACGAAGGAGATACAATTGACTTGTCTGACATAAAGTTGGTTGAAGAAGCTTTTGCATTAAACGATGTGAGTGTTGTAGCAGAGCAAATTCCCATAAAAAAAGAAATTGATAGAACTGTCATTAGCCTAGAGAATACTCCTTCAGCCAAAGGGTCTTCCATTTTGGACATTTTAGAAAAAACCCCTGGAGTAATTCTTGACCGTCAAAACAACAGCATATCTATGTTGGGGAAAGATGGTGTCAACGTAATGATCAATGGTAAGATGACTTATATGCCTACTACAGCATTAGTTCAGTATCTAAATGGTTTAGCTGCTGATGGAGTTAAATCGATTGAACTTATTACTACTCCACCCGCTAAATATGATGCCGAAGGAAATTCTGGCTACATCAACATAGTGCTCAAAAAGAGGTTAGATGAAGGGTATAACGCTTCTTTTGCGGCTACCAATAGTTACAGCTATAATGACGATAAAAATCAGAGAAATATTTCTGGAAATTTTACTGCCTCAAATGCCAAACAAAATTTAAATGTGAATTATTCTTTTCTTCGCAATCAGATTCCT